>DAIPXW010000349.1:0-3155 GCA_036783075.1 Candidatus Dormiibacterota bacterium
TTCGAAACCTTGACGACCTCATGCGCGCCGGTGTCCAGGTCGATCGTCAGCACACGTTCCGCGAGGGTCGACGAGCTCGCGAAGAACGCGGCCTTGCGGCCGCTTGCCTGCACGTTGTGCAGCCCGTTGTACAGGAGCTCGACCTGGTGCAGATGACCGGCCTCGACATCGATTCGCCCAAGCCTCGTGCCCCCGGGCTCCGAGTACAGGCAAAGGATCTCGTTCGGCCCGGCGAAGGCGTAGAACCGCATGCCGAAAACCCAGTGCGGCGCGCCGAACTCAGCCGCCCTGTGGCAGATCGGTTCATCTCCCTCGCCACGCGCGCGATAGAGGTTCCACCAGTCTCCCCGATCCGAGACGAAGTAGAGCTCGCCGCTGGGCGACCATTCCGGCTGCAGGATGGCTTCCGTCACGCCGCCGGCGACTTTGCGCGACGAGGTCACGCCACCATCACGATCCAGCTCGCCGACCCACAGCTCGCTGCCGTCCCATGGCATGTTCGGGTGATTCCACGTGATCCACGCGAGGCGCGCCCCGTCGGGGCTCAGCTTGGGTGACGAGTAGAAGTCGTTGCCCCACGCGACGGTGACCGCGTCCTTCTCGCCTTTCGAATCCAGCGCCACGAGCGAGTTCACGGCCTCGGCCGCGCCGGTCGTGTGATCCTCTCGCACGGCGAACAGCCTGCCCCGGTGCTCGTCGACCTCCATGTCCGCGTGGCGGATGTCGGCCGCGGCGGTGATCGGCCTCGGGGGGGCGTCACGCTCCTGGCGGTACAGGCGCTGGTCGGCGAAGTTCGTGAACCACACGGTCCCACCGCTGACCGCGAAATGGCCGCCGCCGTATTCATGGACACGGGTGCGCGCATTGAAGCCCGGCGGCGTCACGTCGCCGGCCTTTCCCTCCGCGCCGTGGCGGCAGACGACGATCCTGCCGGCCTCTTCCGGCCGCAGCTCCGACCAGTAAAGGTCCTCGCCGTCCCACCGAACCATCTGGTTGCGCATGTGAACCGTGCCCTTGAGGAGCACGTCCACGGTGACGGGCGAGCGCCAGGAACCGTGAGGCGCGACCTCTCGCCCGCTCACCTCGCCGGCCGGCGCACGATCAACGCGTCGCCCTGGCCGCCGCCACCGCAGAGCGCCGCCGCGCCGATGTGAAGGCCGCGGCGCTTCAGCTCGTTGGCGACCGTCAACACGAGTCGCGCCCCGCTGGCGCCGATCGGGTGGCCCATCGCCACCGCTCCTCCGTTCACGTTGACCCTCTCCTCGTCGAGCTTGAGCATGCGCGTGGCGTTGAGCGCGACCGCGGCGAACGCCTCGTTGATCTCGACGAGGTCCAGGTCTTTTGCCTCCAGGCCCGCCTTCTTCAACGCGTTGCTCAAGGCGAGGGCCGGGACCGTGTGCAGCCACGCATAACGATCGGCGCTCATGCCATGGGCGACGATCTCGGCGAGCGGCTCGATGTTCAGCTTGCGCGCGCGCTCCCCGGACATGACGACCACGGCCACGGCGCCGTCCGAGATCTGTGACGCGTTGCCGGCCGTGATCGTGCCGTTCTTGCCGAAGGCGGGTTGCAGCTTGCCAAGCGCCGCGGCGGTCGTGCCAGGCCGAATGCCCTCGTCGCGCTCGATCTGGACCGACTCGCCGTGCCTCTGCCTGAGCGCGACGGAGACCACCTCGACGGCCAGGGCGCCGCTGTCCCACGCGCGCTCGGCGCGCTGGTGCGACCGCGCCGCCCACTCGTCCTGGTCCTCGCGGCTGATCTCCAGCTCACGGTTGACCTCGTCCGAGCTCTCGCCCATGTGCTGCTTGGTGAACGTGGACCACAGGCCGTCGTGGACCATCGAGTCGATCATCTCGGTGTTGCCCATGCGCGCTCCGAATCGGGCTTTCGGCACCAGGTACGGCGCCTCCGACATCGACTCCATGCCGCCGGCCACGACAATTTCGACCTCGCCCGCGCGGATGAGCTGGTCGGCAAGCGCGATGGCGTTGATCCCCGAGAGGCAGACCTTGTTGATGGTGAGGGCGGGGACCTCCTGGGGGATGCCGCCTTCGATGGCCGCCTGCCGCGCCGTGATCTGCCCGGCGCCCGCCTGGAGGACCTGGCCCATGATCACGTAGTCGACGTCAGAGCCCTGGATACCCGCCCGCTGGACCGCCGCCCGGATCGCATGGGCTCCCAGGCTCGTGGCCGGCACATCTTTGAACGCTCCGCCAAACTTGCCGAAGGGAGTGCGCGCGCCCGCTACTATCACGGAAGCCATAAAGCCAGTCTAAGGAGGCTAGCGCCCAGTCATGAGGAACGCGTTGCTGGCGGTCGATCTCCAGGCTGATTTCGTGCAGGGTGGCAGCCTTCCGGTTCCCAATGGCATGCAGGTGTGCGCGATGATCGCGCGGCACATCCGCCACTTCAAGACCGAGTACGCGCTGGTGGTCGCGTCACGGGACTACCACGAGGACCCGGCCGGCCATTTCTCCGCCACGCCCGACTTCCTGACCACGTGGCCGCCCCACTGCATCATCGGCTCGCCCGGCGCGGCCTTCGTGCCACCCATCTCCAACCTGGTTCGCGAGAAGCTCATCGCCACGGTCGTAAGCAAGGGGCGCCACGAGGCGGCCTACTCCGCGTTCGAGGGGTTGGACAACCGCGGCCACCCACTCCTCGACGTGCTGAAAGAGGCCCGGATCGACCACATAGACGTTTGTGGGATCGCCACCGACTATTGCGTTCGCCAGACGGCCCTCGACGCCCGGACGAATTCGTTCCAGGTCCGCATCCTGGTCAACCTCTGCGCGGCGGTCAACGAGGCGACCGGACAGCAGGCGATCGAGGAGATGAAGACTGCGGGCTGCCAGTTGCAAGTCGCCACGGCGCCATAACTTATGAGAGGGAACCCAGATGGTTCCCTCTCATCGCCCGCGGGTCGCTGCGCGACCGGGGCTGCTCTCTTTCCGGCATACGGTTCGGACTTGACTTAGTAGCTACTCATGGCGACGTCTGGCGGCATTAAGGACAAAGTTGCGGCCGGGGGGACCCCGGCCGCCATTGAGACGTCGGTTTGCCTAGCGGCGGGCTCGGGGGGCTTTCGGTGGGGGGGCTTCGTATTTGAGGGACGCGGTCAGGCGCACGCGAATCGAGGCGCGCGCCGAATCCAT
>DAIPXW010000350.1:0-3153 GCA_036783075.1 Candidatus Dormiibacterota bacterium
CGCGACCCGGCCCGCGATCTTCTCGAATATGGGCTCGTTCTTCGCCCGCTCGGGGGTGATGTCGCGAACCCAGATTCCATTCGTGGTTCCGCAGTCCTCCTCGCGCACGATCACGTCCTGCGCGACGTCGACGAGACGGCGTGTCAGGTAGCCGGAGTCGGCGGTGCGGAGAGCGGTGTCGGCCAGTCCCTTGCGCGTGCCGTGGGTCGAGATGAAGTACTCGAGCACGGTCAGGCCTTCGGTGAAGTTGGCCATGATGGGCAGGTCGATGATCCGGCCCGTCGGGTCGGCCATCAGGCCTCGCATGCCGGCCAGCTGGCGGATCTGCTGGATGTTTCCGCGGGCGCCCGAGCCCATCATCATCCAGATCGGGCTGAACTTGTCGAAGGCGTGCTCGGTCGCGTTGCCGACCTCTTCGTAAGTCTTCTGCCAGAGCTCGATCACCTTGCGGTACCGCTCGTCGTCGGTCATGACGCCGCGGCGGTACATCCGCTCGACGTCCGCGACCTCCTTCTCCGTGGCGTGGATCAGCTGCCACTTCGACTCGGGGTGTGGGATGTCCATGGCGGAGACGGTGATTCCGGCCTGGGTCGCGTAGCGGAACCCGAGCCGCTTGATGTCGTTGACGACGATCGCGGTGGTGTCGCTTCCGTAGAGGCGGTACAGCTCCGCCACCAGCGTGCGCAAGAGTTTGCGGTCGTAGTGCGCGTTCTGGAACGGCAGCGGCTGCATGGTGGAATCCATCGGCGCCTTGCCGACGGGAAGGGACTGGTTGAAGACGACACGCCCCGGCGTGGTGACGATGAGATCGCCGCCGATCTTGACGCGGATCCACTCCTGGAGCTTCACCACCTTGCTTTCGAGCGCGAGCACAACCTCGTTTTGCGAGCTGAACGCCCGCAGCTTGGAAACCTCGGTCGGCTTGTCGCCACGGGCGGCTGTCAGCCAGTAGCAGCCGAGGACCACGTCCTGGGTCGGCGCCACCACCGGGTGGCCGTCCGCCGCGGACAGGATGTTCTGCGACGACATCATGAGGTTCTTGGCTTCAGCGATCGCCCCGCTGAAAAGCGGGACGTGGACGGCCATCTGGTCGCCGTCGAAGTCGGCGTTGAAGGCCGCGCAGACCAGCGGGTGGATCTGGATCGCGGAGCCTTCGACCAGAACAGGCATGAACGCCTGGATTCCAAGACGGTGCAGCGTCGGGGCGCGGTTGAGCAGCACGGGGTGGTCGCGGATGACCTCGTCCAGGACGTCCCAGACCTCGGTCCTGCTGCGCTCGACCATGCGCTTGGCCGACTTGATGTTGGTCGTGTAGCCCTTGTTCACGAGCTCTCGCATGACGAACGGCTTGAAGAGCTCGAGGGCCATCTTCTTGGGCAGGCCGCACTCGTGGAGCTTCAGCTCAGGCCCGACCACGATGACGGAGCGACCGGAGTAGTCCACGCGCTTGCCGAGCAGGTTCTGGCGGAACCGGCCCTGCTTGCCCTTGAGCATGTCGGACAGGGACTTCAATTTGCGGTTGCCGGTGCCCGTGATGGCGCGGCCGCGGCGGCCGTTGTCGATCAAAGCGTCGACAGCCTCCTGGAGCATGCGCTTCTCGTTGCGCACGATGATCTCGGGGGCGCCGAGCTCGAGCAGCCTCTTCAGGCGGTTGTTGCGGTTGATCACGCGGCGGTAGAGGTCGTTGAGGTCGGAGGTGGCGAAACGGCCGCCGTCCAGCTGGACCATCGGGCGCAGCTCGGGCGGGATGACCGGCAGGACCTCGAGCACCATCCATGTCGGGCTGGCGTTCGACTTGCGGAAGTCCTCGACCACCTTCAGGCGCTTGATCGCCTTCTGCTTGCGCTGGCCGCTCGACGACTTCGACTCTTCGCGCAGGCGGTACATCTCCGACTGCAGCTCGATGCGGGACAGCAGCTCGCGCACGGCTTCGGCCCCGATTCCGGCGCGGAAGCAGCGACCGAAGCGCTCCTGGTAGTCGCGGAACTGGGTGTCGGTCAGGATCTGCTTGGGGTGCAGGGCCTCGAGGTCGGTCCGGGTGGCCTCGATCTCGGCCTGCAGCGTCTCGAGCTCGCCCTGGATGCCTTCACGCTGGCTCTTCGTCGCGCCCTCGATCTGCGCCTCGAGCGCCTTGCGGTCGGTGTCGAGGCGCTCCTTGGCGCGCTTCTGTGACGCCTTTGTGTTGGCCTCGAGCTGCTCGATCTTCTCCTGGACCTTCCCGAGAACCGCGCGCGACATGTCGCGCGACATGAGCTCGCCCTTCTCGACGACGACCTCTTCGTCGCCGTCAAGCCCGACGGACAGCGTGCGGCGGGACTTCGTGCCGATGCCGGCCTTGATCGCCTCCGTCGCCTTCTTGCCCTGCGTGGTCAGCCCGTCGACCTGCTCCTGCAGCTCCTCCTCCAGCCGGGCGACCTCGGCGTCGACCTCGGCCTTCAGCTTCTTGGACTTGCCTTCGTGCTCGGCGCGCAGCTCACGCGACTTGGCGTCGATGTCCGCCCGGAGGCGGATCGCACGCTCGTCCTTGTCCATGTTGAGGACGGCCAGCATGTCCTTGCGGACCTCTTCGTGGACGTCGGTGACGATGTAGTTCGCGAAGTAGAGGATCTTCTCGAGGTTGCGCGGAGACATGTCGAGCAGCAGGCCCATGCGGCTCGGGATGCCCTTGAAGTACCAGACGTGGCTGACCGGCGACGCGAGCTTGATGTGGCCCATGCGCTCGCGGCGCACCTTCGACCGGGTCACCTCGACGCCGCACTTGTCGCAGATGATGCCCTTGTAGCGGTAGCGCTTGTACTTTCCGCAGTGGCATTCCCAGTCCCGCGTCGGACCGAAGATGCGCTCGCAGAAAAGACCGTCCCGCTCGGGACGGAGCGTGCGGTAGTTGATGGTCTCGGGCTTCGTGACCTCGCCGTGCGACCACGACATGATCGTCTCGGGCGACGCCAACGAAAGCTTCAGCGCGTCAAAGTTCTCTAGCTTCAGCAAGTTCTCTTTCTTATCTCCTAACTATTCGCCGCAACCTCGCGAAATCGGTGATTTCGCGAGGGCTCCGTCTTCGTTGAAAGTGACTCGGCCGAACTTCATTCGGCCGAGTCTTCCCCGAGCTCTTCGCGCTCGAGGCTGATACCGAGGTCCAGCGGGGTCTCGGGG
>DAIPXW010000351.1:0-3148 GCA_036783075.1 Candidatus Dormiibacterota bacterium
GCCGGCGGCGCCGCCGATGACGATGTTCTGAGGTGTCGAGCGCTTGAGCCAGATCGTGTAGACGAACACGTAGATGAGCGTGCCCGCCAGAGCCAGGCCGGCGGCGAGCAGGTTCGCACCTGCCCAAAGCACCGCGAAAGCGAGGGCGTTCAGCACGACCCCCAGCGTCAGCGCGTGCCAGGGCGGGATCCGCCCGCCCGGGAGCGGCCGGCTGCGGGTGCGGCTCATCTCCGCGTCGATGTCGCGGTCGAACCAGCAGTTGATCGCGTGCGCCCCACCCGCGGCGAACGTTCCGCCCACGAGCACCGCGAGCACGGCGACAAGACGCGGATGACCGTGCGTGGCGGGCAGCATCACACCGATCGCCGTCGCATCGAGCAGCGCAACGATGCGCAGCTTCAGGAGGCTCGTGTAGTCCCTCACGACCTCGGCCACGTCGCGAGGTTCCCGCCTGCTGAGCACGCTCACGCGGGCCGGTTCTCCACCGACAGCCTCGAAAGCTGCTCGCCCCGATCGGCGCGAGGCAAAGTCAGCAAAGCCGTCGTCAGCACGCCTGCCCACACCAGCGTGGCGAGCGCGACGTGCAGGCCGTTGAAGAACGCGCCATCTGTCACCGCGGCCCCGGCCCCGACCGCGACCTGCACCAGGAACAACGCGAGCGTTGCCGCGGCCGCTGTCCTGAGCCCAGGTCGCCTCAGGGCTGCGACGAGGACGTAGACCAGGAGCGCCCCGATGACCAGGACCGAGCCGCGGTGAAGCATGGTGAACGCGCTCGCGCCCGCGAAGTCGAGCGAGAAGCCCGACCCGCACAGCGGCCACGTCTTGCAGGAGCTGTCCGCCCCGCTGGCCACCACGGTCGAGCCCGTGAGGAGGAGCACGTACGTCGCGCCGACCGCGATCGCGGCTAGCCGCTTGAACGTGGGCGCGCCGACGCCGGCCGACGCCGGCCGGGCCATCACCGCGGTCGCGACGAGGAACCCGAGGATCATCATCGCCAGCCCGAGGTGTAAGAGC
Organism: Candidatus Dormiibacterota bacterium; assembly: GCA_036783075.1. Taxonomy (GTDB): domain Bacteria; phylum Chloroflexota; class Dormibacteria; order Dormibacterales; family Dormibacteraceae; genus Palsa-870. The sequence continues at coordinate 1,015 of DAIPXW010000351.1, forward strand.
ACGAGCCAGGAGGAGAGATCGTTCGCCACGACAACGCCGCCAAGCGCCCCCTCCCCCACCACCCCGATCAGCGATGCGGTCGCAAGCCACGCGACAATCGGGCGGCGCGTGCGCCAGACCACCCACGCCAGGACCACCGTCGCGATGATGAGTACACCGGTCACGCTGCCGACGAGGCGGTGCGAGTACTCGATTATCGAATGCACGTCCGCGGGTGGGTAGGGACGCCCGTGGCAGAGCGGCCAGTCAGGACAGCCGAGGCCCGAGCCCGACACGCGCACGAGGCCGCCGAGCGCGATCTGCAGATAGGCGAAAAGCGCGGTCACCACGGCGAGACGGCGGAAGAAGGGCACCGAGAACATTAGCGGCCCAGTCTACTGACTGACCAGGAGCGACACCTGCGCCGCCAGCACCCGATCATCGATCTGCCCGATCTGCTTGCCGGCGATCGTGCCATCCGCCCGGATGAAGACCGTGACCGGCAGGGCGACCGCGCCATAAGAGCGGCCGACGCTCAGGTCGGAGTCGAGCAAAGCGTCCTGGTGAACGCCGATCGATTCGAGGAAGGCGCGCGCGGCATCGCGACCGTCACCTTCGTCGACCAGCACGAGCTGGACGCCGGAGCCCGGGCCGGCGCGGCGCTCCATCAGCGGCATCTCGGCGCGGCAGGGCGGGCAATACGTGGCCCAGAAGTTGATCACCACCGGCTTTCCGGCGAAGCCCGCCAGGCTCACCCTCTGACCGCCGGTCGTCGTGAGAGTGAACGCGGGCGCCTTGCCGCCGGCGCTGGGCGAGGGCTGCTGCGGCCCGGCGATGGTGAGCAGGGCCCGGAGGACGTCGGGCGCGCCCCAACCGTCACCTCCTGACGCCACCTCGTGCAGTCCCTGGGCGCTCAAGCCCGGGATCAGCTGGGGCGGGAGCGAGCCGCCAACGTCGGGGACGCCGCGGTAGACCAGGCGCACGTATCCATGTCGGTCGACGAGAGCGAGCGTCGAGACGTGCGAGTCGCCCGTCGCCAGCTCGACGCCGAACGGCTTCCAGAATGCGGACAGCGCGCTCGTAGTCCCGGTGGCGAACGTCCAGCCGGCGCCGATGCGGTGCGCGTAGTCGGTCAGCGCCGACGGCGTGTCGGTCCCAGGGTCGGTGGTGACCTCTGCCAGCGTCACCTCGGGAGGAAGTTGCTTTGCGATTTGGAAGAAGAGCGCCGTGTAGATCGGGCACGTTTCGTGGCAGGTCGTGTGGAAGGCCGCGATGACGAGGTCCTTGCCGGACGTCGTCAGTGGGTTGAAAGCATGCCCTGCCTGGTCCACAAGGTCGTACGAAGGCATGGCGACGAACTTTCCGGACAGCTCGCCTAGACCGAGGTTCAGCTCATCGTTGCCGGCGTAGGCGGCGCCTGGGATCAGGCCGCCACCGTCGATCCCGAGCAACAGCGGCTCCACCTGACCAGCCGCGATCGTCACGGAAACATCCTGCAGGTCGCCGCCGAGACGCAAACCGTCGTACGCGCCCGCCGCCAGCGAGACCTGCGTCGCGTCGCGCTCGAGTGGCGCGGCGGGCACCGCGCCCGAGATGGTGCCCAGCGCCACCCACCCGCTTGCGCCATGGATCATCAGCGGGGATTGCGGGAGCGTCCCTGCGGTCCGGCCCGAGACTGCGACCAGGAGCGTGCCTGTCGCCGGCTGCGGCCGGGGCACCAGAAGGAGGACCGCCAAGGCGACGACGGCCACACCGGCTGCGCCGGCCCACAGGACCCGGTGGCTCAGCAGTTCTGCGCGACCCCGAGCGGCGCGCCGCCGTACCGAGCCGCGACCTTGTCGATGTACGCCACGCACATGTCGGCGACCGCCGCGCTGCCGATCTGTATCACGTTCTCCGCGTTCATCTCACCGCTGTGCGAGAGGTTGAAGCTTCCCGCGTACACGTAGTCGTCCGCGACCAGGATCTTCGCGTGCATGAAGTCGTGCACCGAGCCCTTGGCATAAGGAGTGGAATGCTTGGCCCCGAACCTGACGGCCGCGGCGATCCCGTGGAAGGCCGTGATCTTCCACGCGGCGCCCGCCTGCGCCGACCACTGGTGCTGGACCTCGTCCATCTGCGTCGCATCGTACACACCGGCGATGTCGATGCCCGG
>DAIPXW010000352.1:0-3144 GCA_036783075.1 Candidatus Dormiibacterota bacterium
GCGTCGGGCGCTCGGTGGCCGCCCAGGACCGGGTGGTCGGAGGGCTCAAAACTCACACCTGATTCCAAGCCCGTTCTGAGGTTGGGCCCAGAAGATGATCGGGATGAATAGAACCCAGTCCCTTGTCTTCGGGGCCGCCTTGGTGGCCGCAATGTTCGTCGGTGGCGTGGTCGGCGCGGCGGCCCTAGCCAGGTCGACGCCCGTCAGCGCGGCCCAGACCGCCGCCTCTCCGTCGCCCGGCCAGTTCAAGTCGAACGAAGACCCCACCCACGAGAAGGGCGAATCGGCGGCTCAGGAAGCGGCCGAAAACTCGGGCACGTTCCATCCGGGTCCGGGTGGACCGGGCAGACCGTTCACCGGGCAGTCGAACGAGACGCCGTCGCACGAAGCAGGTGAGAGCGCGGCCCGGGAAGCGGCCGAGAACGCTGCGAAGGCTTCGCCCAGCCCAACCAAGTAACCACCACAGAGTCCTCCAGGTGCGGGCGTCCTCACGGGCGTCCGCATCTGTTTTTTCCTAGGGTCGTCTACTCGAGCGGCTCGCCTCTCGAGCGGCTCGCCTCTCGCGCGGGATCGTTCTCCGGCAGCACGTCGCACGCCCAGTCCGAGCGCTTCCAGTCGGGAACCGGAGGCCGGCCTGCCTTCCTGGGTACGAACTTCGACCGCTCGACGAGCCGGTAGTGATGGATATAGCGCGGGCAGTTGGGAAATACCTCGCGCACCTCGACCCGCGCGATGAACTGCGCGTACGGGTAGTCGCCCATGAGCTCGTCGTTCTCGTCCACGCTGGCCGAGCCGTTGACGCGCATGCGGTTCCTCCGTTCGAAATCGATGAAGAGCATCCCGACCTCGCGGGTCGCAAGCAGGTTGCCCATCGAGAGGTACATGCCGTTTCCGTCGTAGTTCGGGAAGGCGATGGTGTGGTCGTCCAGCACACGCACGAAACCCGGGTCACCGCCCTTGTACGAGCAGTTCGGACGGCCGTCCGGGTCCACGGTCGCCAGGAAGAACATGTCGCGCGCCGCGATGAACTCGGCATCGTGCGCGTCGATGAAGTCGTGTACGAGGCGTTCCTCGATGCGGTCGGCCAGGCGGCGCGTGTCGAAACGGTCCTGCAGCCGTCGCTGCGCGTCGTGATAGAGGGCGGTCATGGCCGGAATCTTAGTAGTGGACGAATCGAGTCGCGCGCTAATCTCGTGCGGTGGCCGGCCGAACGCGCGTCTACCTGGAAATCGGCGCGAAGCGCACCTTCGCGAGTGCAGCGGACTGGCCGGGATGGTGCCGTGCCGGGAAGAACGAGCAGGCCGCGCTCCAAGCGCTCGCCGCGTACGCGCCCCGCTACGCAAAGGTGGCGAAGCTTGCGAAGGTGCCGTTCCCCGCGACTGTGACCGACGTCGAGATCGTGGAGCGGTTGACGGGCAACGCGACGACCGACTTCGGTGCGCCCGGTGTGCCGGCGAAGGACGAGGCGCGACCGATCAGCGCCCCCGGCGCAAAGCGGATGGGCGAGCTCGTGGCCGCCTGCTGGGCGTATCTCGACTCCGTGGTGGAGAAAGCGCCGAACGCTCTGCGCAAAGGGCCGCGCGGCGGTGGCAGGGACCGCGATCCGATGTTCGACCACGTCCTGGGCGCCGAGATGGAGTACGCCAAGCGCATCGGCACGCGGCTGAAGCAGCCGGACGGCAGAGACGCCGCCGCGGTCCGCGCGTTTCACAAGGCGATCCTGGACAGCCTCGCCAACCCCAATCGCGAGGAGCGGTGGCCGGTCTCCTATGTCGCGCGCCGGACCGCGTGGCACGCCCTCGACCACGCGTGGGAGATCGAAGACCGCATACCCTGATTCAAAGATGGACGGCGGCCCGAGCGTGCTTGTCGTGATGGCGCACCCCGACGACGAGTCCATGGGGTGTGGAGGGCTGATACTGCGGCACACCCGGGCGGGCGTCCCGGTGCACCTGGTCTGCGCCACGCGCGGCGGCGAAGGATGGAGCGGCAAGCCCCTCGGCGCCAAGAAGGAAGACCTAGCGCAGATTCGCAGCGGCGAGCTGGAGGAGGCGGCGGCGGCGCTCGCCATCAGCTCGCTCGAGCTGTGGGACTACCCCGACGGCGGCGTCGACAAGTGCGACCGCCAGGAGATGACGCAGAAGATCTGGGAAAAGATCTCCAAGGTGCGGCCGAAGGCGGTGGTCGGCTGGGGGCCGGACGGCGCATACGGGCACCCCGACCACATCGCGATCGGAGCCTGCACCGACGCCGCCGTCAACGCCATGTCGGAGGGCGACAGGCCCGCGCTCTATCACCTCGCGGTGGATGCGCAGGTCATCGAGTTCTACAAAGAGGCGGTCCGCCTGGCCGGCGGAAAGGACAACGCGCTGCCGCTCGTCCTCACCCCCGGGATCGACGTTGTGTTCGAGCTGGACCCAGACGAGGTGATGATGAAGCTGCGGGCCATCGACTGCCACAAGAGCCAGCTCGAAGACTGGCGCATCTCCATCCGCGACAACCCGCACCTGCTGAAAAGCGGGTACGGCCACGAGCCGTACGCCGCGATCTCCTCACGCGCCGTAGGGCTGACGTCCGGCGGGCTCCTGGGAGAGTTCGCGTGAGCGCTTCGAGCACGACCGTGAAGGCGATGATCGCGAGCATCGAGCCCATCGTGTGGTTCACCTCCGAGTCGACGCACGCGAAGCGGGGCGCGAACCCCAATGCCTGCGACCTCACCTTCGGCAATCCGCACGAGATGCCCCTGCCCGAGATCCAGCAGGCGCTGACGAGGTGGGCCGCGCCTCAGAACAAGGATTGGTTCGCGTACAAGTTCAGCGACCCGAAGGCGATCGGAGTCGTCGTCGAGTCGCTGCGCCGGCGCCACGGCATCGACTTCGAACCCGCCGACGTCTCGATGACCAACGGCGCGTTCGGGGCCCTGGCCTCGACGCTGCGGGCCGTGGTCGACCCGGGCGACGAGGTCATATATCTGTCACCGCCATGGTTCTTCTACGCGCCGATGATCATCTCGCTGGGTGCAAAACCGGTTCGCGTGGACCTGCCGCAGCCCGGCTTCGAGCTCCCGATCGATGCCATTCAGCGGGCCATCACGCCGCGCACGCGCGCGCTGATCCTCAACTCGCCACACAACCCCAGCGGGCG
>DAIPXW010000353.1:0-3140 GCA_036783075.1 Candidatus Dormiibacterota bacterium
AGCTCGTAGCGGGCGGTCATGAAGCCTGGCGTCCGCGCAACAGGTCGCGCACCGCGTCGGTTCCGTAGACCACGTCACCTTCCTGCACGGCCTGCCTGGCTTCGGCCAGGGCCCGCAGCGCCTCGGGGTCTGCCCTGACCTCGGCTGTCTCGCGAAGAGCCAGGTAGGTCTCCACGGCAAGCACCACGGTCTGGTGGACGCTCCGGTGCTCTTCCTCGGCAGCCAGGCGAAGCTCTGCGTCAAGGCGCGGATCGAGCCGTAGTGTCATAGCCATACCGGCATGGTATCAAAGTGCACCAACATGATAGAGTCGGAGCGCAGGTGTAACCCAGTTGGCAGAGCAGTCGTCTTGTAAACAGGCGGCCAAAGCGGCTGTGAACTTGGCTGCGATCCACGAAGGTCGAAGATTTCGGCACGTATTCGGCACGGATTGCTCTTAGCATCAGCGCACACCAGTGAGGTGGCCTGAACGGTAGAACCGCTGAGCGCCTCGATGCGCGACTCCCGTCCGCTGCCGTGCTCGCCAGCTGAGATTATTTCCGGCAGTTCCGCATTTATCAATGCCCCTGGAACGCGGCGGCGCGCTTTTGGATGAAGGCTTCCGCTGCCTCCGTCGCATCACGGGTTGCACAGCAAAATGCATGCCGGGCAGCTTCGGCCTCCAGATGCTCATGGAAGGACAGTCGCTCGGCGTCGTTGAGGTTCTCCTTGACTCTCTGCAGAGCGAGCGGCGCAAAGCTTGCAATCCGATCGGCGATCTGACGGATGTGTGGCAGGAGTTCATCATGCGGCAGCAACCTGCTGACCAGTCCGATCCGGAGGGCCTCCTCGGCGTTGATCCGGTCAGACAGCAGGTACAGCTCACGGGCCTTGGCGCTGCCGACGATGCGGGGCAGGGTCCATGTACCGCCGAAGTCCCCCGACACGGCGGCGGTGAGAAACGCCGTGTTGAACACTGCGCTTGCAGAGGCGTAGCGGAGATCGCACGCGCACGCCCACGCAAGTCCGGCGCCTGCGCATGGCCCGTTGATGGCGGCGATTGTGACCTTCGGCATGTCGTGCAGCAGTTCGGAGGTCCGCATGAAGCGACGAAGCCTGCCGGCCTGGCTGGTGAGCGGGGGCGGCCCGTTGATGCCTTCGAGCCCGGCGGCAAGGTCGCCTCCGACGCAAAACGCCCGGCCTGCCCCGGTGAGGATCACCACCCGGATGGCGTCGTCGGCCGCAGCTGCCTCGAGGGTCGACAGCGCCGCATCGAGGAGGCCGGCCGTCATGGCGTTCAGCCGATCGGGCCGGTTGAGGGTGACCGTCGCCACGGCGCCTTCTTGCTTATACAGGACAAGGTCTGTGGTCACAGCCCGGTCCTCCTCACATTAGCGGGGCACTGAACTCCCAGAACTGGTTCCGACAGCGGAGCAGCAAGGCCTTAGCCCGTCGCTAGAGTCCCAGCAGCCTGCGAGCGTTCCCTCCGGTGAGCGCGTCGAGGACGTCAGGGCGCAGGCCGCCGTTGCGCCATTCTGACAGCGCCCGGTCCATGGGGAAGACCGGCCAGTCTGTGCCGTGCAGTATCTGGTGGGAGAGCAGGCTGTTCATGAAGCGGAACATCACTTCCCACCCGGTGTTGTGCTCGCAGACATATCTGGGTGCCAGGCCGCCGAATTCGGCGTAGACGGTGGGGTGCTTGCGTAGCACGGCGACCATCTCGGGTACCCAGGGCCAGCCGGCGTGGCAGGCGATGAGGGTGAGCCCGGGGAAGTCGCAGGCGACCTGGTCGAGCTGGAGGGGCTGGTCGTTGCGGATGGGGAAGGTCACCGTGTAGTTGATGCCGGTATGCAGACCCACGTGCAGGCCGAGTTCGCCCGCCTTGGCGTAGACCGGGTACAGAAGGCGGTCGTCGATGGCGATGCCGAAGAACGACGGTTGCAGGTTCAGCCCTTTGAGGCCGAGATCGAAGACTCGCTGTACCTGGGCGAGCGCCCGCGGGATCTTCAGGTGATCCATGGAGATCGTCCCGTAACCGGAGAACCGCCCCGGATGTTGTGTCACGACCTTGGCGACGGCGTCGTTGAGGGCGTCAGCCTCGTCGCCGTACTCATACTCCGCGTGCACGACCGCGTGGGTGACCCCGCATGTGTCCATGTCGCCGATGAGCTGCTCAAGGGTCCGGTGCCGGTTCTCGGACAGGCCGAGGACCTGGTCGTACTGCGCCAGGTAGTCATCCGGCAGTTCCTCTGACGGCCGGAGTTCTAGCGGGAGCCGGACCCGGAAGTCGATCACCTCTGACATAGCATCCTCCTTGCCCAGCGAGTCTGGCCATCCTGTCGGCGGTCACCAGCCGAGCTGTTCTTCGCGGTCCCAGACGCGCGCCCGATCGTCGGCTGAGCGATCTAGTTGCTTTTTCTTGACGCGCATCGACGGCGTGCGGTCGAAGTCCGCCGTCCGGTACTCGATGAAGCGAGGCACCTTATAGCGGGCCAGATGCTCCGCGCAGAAGGCGATCAGGTCCTCCGGCGGGCAAGCGGCGGCATTCTCGCTGTCGGTCAGCAGCACGTGCACCTTGACTTCCTCACCGCGCAGGTCGTCTGGAGACGGGACGGCGGCCACCTCAAGGACCTTCGGATGTGACCGCAGCACGTTCTCGACCTCGGTTGCGGCGATGTTCTCGCCCAGCCGCCGGATGATGTCCTTGATCCGGCCTTGGAAGTACAGGAACCCCCGGCTGTCACGGCGGCCAAGGTCCCCGGTATGCAGCCACCCACCGCGGAATGTCTCAGCGGTCGCCTCAGGGCGGTTCAGGTATCCGCGCATCAGCCCTGGTGCCCGCACGACGATCTCGCCGGTCTCATCGTCACTAACGTCCTCGCCGGCGGGTCTGACAACGCGGACCTCGGCCCCGGGACAGGGGAGCCCGATGGAGCCGGATCCGGTCATCGCGTCGGCGTATCCGGCGGGCATGGTGACGATCGCCCCAGTCTCGGTGAGACCGTAGGCCTCCACCCACGGCACACCCCACCGCTTGACCAGCTCGGCGTGGATCTGTGCCGGGATCCCGACATGGATCGCGAGGCGGACATTGTGCTCTCGGTCGTGCTCGCCCGGCGGCGCCTTGAGTAGCAGGCTCGCCGTCGCGGCGATGCCGAAGA
>DAIPXW010000354.1:0-3138 GCA_036783075.1 Candidatus Dormiibacterota bacterium
GGAAAAGCCGGCGGCACCGGCCTGGGCCTCGCCATCGTGAAAGGCCTGGTCGAGGCCGATGCGGGCTCTGTCGCGGTCGAAGAAGGCGACGGGCCGGGTGCGGTCTTCCGTTTCACGATCCCTGAAGCTCCGCAGAAGGCGTGAGCCGGATCCTGATCGTGGAGGACGACCCGGCTCTGCGCGGATCGATTCGCTCCATCCTGGAGCGGAACGGTTACGAGGTGCGGGTGGCCGGCGAGGGCGCTTCCGGTTCGCGAGAGCTGCAGACCGCCGAATACGACGTGGTGCTTCTCGACATCGGTCTGCCTTTCATCGACGGTTGGAAGATCCTCGGCGGGCTCGAGGGACGCCGGATTCCTTCCGTCATCGTCATCAGCGCGCGAGGCGCAGAACAGGACAAGGTCCGCGCACTCGACCTGGGCGCGGACGACTACCTCGCGAAGCCGTTTGGGGCGGACGAGCTGCTGGCCAGGATCAGGGCCGTTTTGCGCCGCAGCCAACCGCTGGCGGGTCCGAATGTCGTGGCCAAGAGCGGCGATGTGACAGTCGACCTGGCCAACCGCGTTGTCTCACGTGCCGGGACCGAGGTCCGCATGTCGCCGACCGAGTACGGGCTGCTAGCCGCGCTGGCCCGCCACGCCGGGCAGGTGATCGACCACCGAACCCTGCTTCGTGAGGTCTGGGGACCTTCGTACGGCGACGAGCGCAACTACCTGCGCACTTTCATCCAGCGATTGCGCGTCAAGCTCGAGGAAGACCCGAGGGATCCGCGGATCATCGTCACTGCGGGCACGCGGGGTTACCGCTTTGGAGGCGCGGCAGCCGACAGTTGACCGGGTGTTGATAACCTTCTAAGCAGCGCCACCGTCGGCGCCCTTGCCCTGTCTCCTGGCCGTGTGATGCAGCCCAAGGAGGTCGGCAACAGGTAGCAGAAGCCCACCCTGCACGAGCAGCGAGAGCACCACCATCCCGTATGCGATGACGGAAACCTGCGGGTTGACCTTGGGGTAAGCGGCGACCGACAGGGCAAGCGCCACCGACAGGGCGCCCCTCATTCCACCCCAGAACGTCATGTGGCGCCAGCTCCACGGTATGGACGAGCCTCGGACGTCGGCCAGTCCGAGAAGCGTGTAAACGGGTATCGCGCGCGCCGCGAACATGATGGCGTAGGCGCCCAGCGCCAGACCTCCGATCGCGACGAGACGCTGGGTCGGCAGCGCTATGCCGACCATGAGAAAGAGCATCGCGTTGAGGACAAAGGCGAACAAGTTCCAGAAGCCGATCAGCTGGGTGCCCCTGAGCCGGCCGGTGCGGCCCCCAAAGCGAGCGACCACGATGCCTGCGGCCACCACCGATACGACGCCGGACGCCTGGACGACGTCGGCGGCCAGGTAGGCGCCGTACGCCACGATCAGGGTGATCATGATCTCGAGCTCCGCCTCCTTAACGAGCCGCAGCAGGAGGACGCCGGCCGCACCGGCGCCGAGCCCGACCGCGACGCCGACGCCTGCCACATAGACGAAACGCAGGCTTGCATCGAGGAATCCCGGGTGCCCGCCGAGGATGGTGCCGAGGACGGCGGAGAAAACCGCCACACCGGTGCCGTCGTTGAACAGGCTCTCGCCTTCGAGTATCGCTTTCAAACCGGCCGGCGCGCCAACCTGGCGGAGCAGGTTGACCACGGCGATCGGATCGGTGGCGGCGACGATCGAGCCCAGGAGGACGCTGCTTGCCCAATCCAGGCCGAGACCGAAGTGAGCGAGCGCGCCGATTGCGGCCACCGTCAAGAACACGCCCACGGTGGCGAGAAGGCTGATCGGGACCACCCGTCGCCAGAGCTCGGCCAGGTCCAGTGCCAGCGACGCCTCGAAGACGAGTCCGGGGACGAAGGCGAGAAGGATGAGGTCCGGCCCCACCGGTGGAAGGCGCACACCAGGGACCAGCCCGATCAGGATTCCTCCCGCAGCCAGGAGCACCGGGTACGGAACCGTGGGTGTGGTCCGCGAGACCAGGCGCAGCGTGGTGGCCGTAAGGCCGAGGACGATCAGGAAGAAAAGAAAGCTTTGAGCGGTGCTCATGTCAGACGCCGGCCATTCTCAACCCGACGAAGGCGAGATAGACCGCGATCATCGCCACCGCAGCGACGCGGCCCAGCCTTCCACGCACAAGCGGGGCCAGAACAGCGAGCAAGGTGAGATCGAGCAGCCAGGCGAAAGGCGAGAGCGCGCCTCTCGCCGTCGCGGCCCCGATGAAGAGCGCAGGCACGATCAGGCCTCCGAGGAGGTTGATCGTGTTGCTGTTCATCGCCGCAGAGAACAGCGCCGTGCCGCGGTCGGTGCGCGCGAAATGCAGGGCGACCCACAGGTTGGGCAGGCTCGTAAGGGCCGCCAGGATCACCGTGCCGAGCACATCGTCCGAAACGTGGAGCGACGAACGTGCGGCGAGGGCTTCGTGGACCATCGCGAAGCTGCCGCCGACGACACAGACCAGGGCCGCCGGCAGCAGCAGCACCGGCAGCCAGGATCCGTGTGTCAGCGCAGGCCGGTCATGGGTCACCTCATAGGCGACCTCGACCACGCTCTGAGGCACGCTGCTCCTCAGCCGGCCGAGCCTGGGAAGCCTCCGCCGCGGTACAGCGAGGATCACCACGTACACGGCGGCGATCGGAAAGGCCACGAGCGCGGCGGCCGCGGGCGGCACCAGGCCTGTCACCATGCCTCCCGCGACCAGCGTGATCGCAAGGCCGACCGCGGCGTCGAGGAGGAGCGGGCCGCGGCGGACTCGAACGCCGCCGGCGATCAAAGCTGAAAGGCCGAGCAGGGCCGCCAGGTTGAAGAGGTTCGAGCCGACCACGACACCGACGCCGACCTGGCCCGCGCCGGCCAGGATTGCGATCACCGCCGACGACAGCTCGGGCGAATCGGCCCCGAGCGCGCCGAGAAGCCCGAGCAGACCCTCCGAGAGGCTCAGCTTCGACCCAAGGCGAGTGAGACCTCGCGCCAGAAGCTCGCTGGCGGCAAGCGTGACAGCAAGGCCCGCAAGGAACCCTGCGAGGGTCAGGACGGGGGCGCCGATAGTAGCTCCTCCTGCCGACCAGCCTTCCCGGCACACCTTGGGATCGGCAGATCCCGCGCGGAG
>DAIPXW010000355.1:0-3134 GCA_036783075.1 Candidatus Dormiibacterota bacterium
ATGCCCCCGCGCGCGGTGTTGATCAGCCGCGCGCCCGGTTTCATGCGCGCCAGCTCCGGCGCGCCGATCAGGTTGCGATTGGCGTCGACCAGGGGCACGTGCACGGTAACGAAGTCCGCGCGTTCCAGCAGGTCGTCCAACGCGACGAGCTGGACGTTGAACAGCTCGGCGCGCTCGACGGAGACGACGGGGTCGTAGGCGACGACCTCCATCTCGAGACCGTGCGCACGCTTGGCCACCTCGGACCCCACGTTGCCCAGCCCGATCACACCGAGCGTCTTGCCCCGCACCTCCGTCCCGATGAACTTCGAGCGCGTCCACTCGCCCCTCTTCACCGACGCATCGGCCTGCGGTACCCACCGCGCGAGCGCGAACAAGAGAGCGATGGTGTGCTCGGCCGCAGCCACGATGTTGCCGCGTGGGGCGTTGACGACCAGGATGCCTTTGCGCGTGGCCGCCGGGACGTCGATGTTGTCCACGCCCACTCCCGCGCGGCCGACCACGCGCAGATTGCGACCCGCTTCGAGGACCTGTGCGGTCACGCGCGTCTCGCTCCTCACCACCAGCGCGTCGAATTCGGGGATCCGCCGGATGAGCTCCGCCTCTGGCAGCTTGCTGACCACGGTGACCTCACCCGCCCGGCGCAGCCGCTCGAGGCCATCCTCGGCCAGCGGGTCCGCGACCAGGATCCGGGGCAACCTAGGACACTAGCGAGCCGCGGCGGCGACGCCCTGCAACGACGCGGTCACCGCGGCCACGCCGCGCCCGTCCGCGGGCGCGATGTCGAGCTGTTCGAGGGCCTGCTCGATTGCCCACAGCACCTGCACGACGTCGCCTTCGGCCACGGCGCCAAGGTGCCCGACGCGGACCATCTTGCCTGTCATCTTGCCCTGGCCGCCCGCGATGACCACTCCGTACTTCGTGTCGAGGAGCTTGCGCAGGGCGGCCACGTCGAGGCCGAGGGGCGGAACCGCGGAGGTCACGGTGTTGGAGCGGAAACCTTCCTTCGCGTAGAGGTGAAAACCAAGCGCCTCCAGGCCGGCCTGCGTCGCACGCGCGAGCCGCGCGTGCCGCTCGTACACGTTGTCCAGCCCTTCCTCCTCCAGCATGCGCAGGCCTTCCTGCAGCGCGAACGCGACGCCGACGGCGGGCGTGAAAGGGGTCATTCCCTTCTCCGCCCAGGTCTTCGCCTCTTTCCAGTCGAAGTAGAACCTCGGAGAGCGCGCTTTCGCCTGCTGCGCCCACGCGCGCTCGCTCACGCTCACGAGCGCGAGGCCCGGAGGCGCCATCCAGCCTTTTTGCGAGCCGCTGACCGCCACGTCGATTCCCCACGCGTCGGTCTCGATGGCGATGGAGCTGATCGAGCTCACGCCGTCGACGACGACGATCTTGTCGGCGTCGCGCGCGACTCGCGCGAGCTGGCGCAGCGGGTTGGTCAGGCCCGTCGACGTCTCGTTGTGAGTGAGGAGTACGACCTTCGACTTGGGGTGCTGCTCGAGCACACGAGCCAGGTCGTCGGGCTCGACGGGCTGTCCCCATTCGAACTCGAGGCGCACGACGTCAGCTCCGTAGGCGGACGCCAGCGCCGCAAATCGCTCCCCGAAGTTGCCGCTGAGCGCGACCACGACCTCGTCACCCGGGGAGACCAGGTTCGCCACGGCCGACTCGAGGCCTCCCGTGCCGGACGAGGTGAGCAGAAGAAGATCGTTGGAGGTCTTGAAGACGCGCTTGGCGCCGGCTGTGATCTCCGCGAGGATCGCCGCGAACTCAGGCCCACGGTGATCGACCATCGGCCTGCTCATGCTGCGCACGACGCGCTCGGGCAGAGGCGTGGGCCCCGGGATGCGTAGCTGGCTCTGGAATGTCATGGGCGCGCTCCGATAGTTGAATGCGGCGGCAGGATGATTTTAAGGGGCGGCAGGCGCACCGCCCCTTGCATCTTTCAGTGCTGCTCGGTCGTGTATGGAAGAAGGGCGATGGCCCTCGCCCGCTCGAGGGCCGTGGTGAGCGGCCGCTGATGGCGCGCGCACGTCCCCGTCACCCGGCGCGGGAGGATCTTGCCGCGGTCGCTCACGAAGCGCCGCAGGCGCGAGATCTCCTTGTAGTCGATGTAGTGGATCTTCTCGACGCAGAAGCTGCAGACCTTGCGATGCTGCCGCTTCGGTCCTCTCGGGCCACCCCCCGAGCTCTGTTCACGCGGTCCACGGTTCATTGACATCGGAAACTCCTAGAAGGGGATCTCGTCCGGGTCGACGTCGCGTGGCGCGTCGTCCGGAGCTGGAATGTCGTCGCCACCGGCGGCGCCGCTCGAGGAGCGGCCGGCCGCGACTCCGGCGCCTGCCGATCCGCGAGGCTCGAGAAACTGCACGTCGTTGGCGATGATCTCGGTCACGCGCCGCTTCTGGCCGTCCTGGCCCTCCCACGAACGCGTCTGGATTCGGCCCTCGACGTACACGAGCGCACCTTTGCGCGTGTACTGCGCGACCGTCTCGGCAAGGTTTCGCTTGCCGATCGGGTACGCGACGATGTTGTGATAGTCCGTGAACTCCTTCCGCTCGCCGTCCGGGCCCGTGGACCAGCGGTTCGTGGCGATGCTGAAGTTGGTCACCGCCGTCCCGCTCGGCGTGTACCGCATCTCCGGGTCCTTGGTGAGACGGCCGATGAGCAGCGCCTTGTTCAAGTTCGACATCTAAGACTCCTCCCGATCCGCACGAGCCGCCGGCTCAGCCACCGCCTCAGGTTCGACCGCGATTGGCTCCAGGACGACCTCCGCCGGGGGTGGCGCGACGGTGGTCGCTATAGCCGCTTTCTCCGGTTTGCGAACTATGAGGTGCCGCAGCACCTCCTCGGTGATCTTCAGCGCGGCCTCCAGCTCAGGCACGCGGGTGGGGTCGATCTGGAAGTCCTGGAGAACATACGAGCCCTCCTTCTGGTGCTTCACCTCGTAGGCCAGCTTTCGCTTGCCCCACATGTTGGTGCGCTCGACAGCACCGCCGGATCTCTCGATCAGCGTGTTGACCCGTTTCACCGCGTCCTGGACCTTGTCGTCGTCGAGGTCCGCGCGGACGATGTACAGAACTTCGTATTCCCTCAAAGGGCCTCCTTCCTATGGGTTCAGGCCCCGGTCGATCGGT
>DAIPXW010000356.1:0-3123 GCA_036783075.1 Candidatus Dormiibacterota bacterium
CTACCGCGCCGGAAACGCCTTGAGCCGCTCCGCGCACGTGCGACCCCGACCCCACTCAGCCCTCCTGCTTCGCCGAGTGGGGTAGACGCGCGGTCTCGGCCCCGCCTGCGAAAGCTGCCGAGACGGCCTCTTCCCGAGAGCTCTTGACAACCTCGGCCCTGCGATGCATACTCAGCATACATACTGAGTATGGGTAGTCGAGAGATTGTCGCTTAAGTACGGGGTGCTCGGCCTCTTGAAAGGAGAGCCGCTCCACGGATATGAGGTGAAGAACCGGTTTGAGGCGATGCTTGGTGGGACCTGGGACGTCAACATCGGCCAGATCTATACGACCCTCCAGCGCCTCGAGCGCGACGGGTTCATCCGGCGGCTGGGTCCTCGCGGCGATCGCGGAAAACTTCTCTACGAGCTTTCGGCCGAAGGCAAGAAGGCGCTGGAGGTGTGGCTTGCCCAGCCCGACTCCGGGCCCCAGCAATTGCACGAGGACATCTACGTGAAGCTTCTACTCGCGACCCGCATCGCGAACGGCGATCTGCAGCCGATGCTCGCTCGCCAGAAGCGCGCCTACCTACAGCGCCTGCGGGACCTCAACCGGCTGGAAGAGCGGGCGCGCCGTGACGGCCGCATCGACTTCGCGCGGCTTGTGCGCGGCGCATTACTTCACACGGAGGCAGATCTCAAATGGATGGACGAACTCTCTTCAGAGCGATTCGGGGCGGAGGGGGCGGCGGGGTGAATTCAACCGGTCCCAACCTGCCCGCGCTCGCGCGCATCGAGCTGATCCGGCTCACGGACGTCACCAAGGTCTACCAGGGCGGCATCACCGGCGCCCTCAACGGCGCGACGGTCACCGTCGAGAAGGGCGAGTTCACCGCGATCATGGGGCCATCTGGCAGCGGCAAGTCCACCATGCTCAACCTTGTCGCGGGGCTGGACCGCCCGACATCGGGCACCATCGAAGTCTGTGACAGGGACCTCGGCAAGCTCGGTGAAGCCGGACTCGCCAGGTTCCGGCGCGACCACATCGGCTTCGTCTTCCAGTTCTTCTACCTGCTGCCCAACCTGACCGCGCTCGAGAACGTCCTCATCCCCGCACAGCTCCGGGGGAACGCCGCCACGGGGCGGGGAAGAGAGCTGATGGAGCAGCTGGGCATCACAGAGATCGCCGACAAGTACCCAGCGCGACTCAGCGGTGGCCAGCAGCAGCGCGTCGCGATCGCGCGTGCACTCGTCAACAATCCGACCTTGCTCCTCGCCGACGAGCCGACCGGCGCGCTTGACACGCACACGGGGGATCAGGTGATGGAGCTGCTGGGCCAGCTTCACCGCGACGGCCAGACAATCCTGCTCGTGACCCACGACGCCAAGCTCGCGACTCGGCACGCGGCGCGGGTGCTCAGCGTCGTCGATGGAAGGATCGTTGACGACGCGCGCCTAGAGAGCCCCGAGCGCGATGCGTCAGAGGTGATCCGCGTCCGCAGCGAGGAGACGTCGCGATGACCGCCGTCCTGGTCAAAGCCATGCGCGACCTGCGCCGCCGTCGGCTGCAGGCAGCCGTCATCTTCGTCACCACGCTGTTCGCCGCCGGGACCGGCGCGATGGCCCTGATGCTCATATCGCAGCCGAGCGACCCGTACAAGGCGGCATTCGAATCGCAGAGGGGCGCCCACCTGCAGGTCGGCTTCGCCAGCAGCATCGATCCAGGCACGCTCGCCCGGACGCCCTCACTCATCGGGGCGACCGCCTCCGGCGGCCCTTATCCCGCGACCGATCTCCAGTTTCAGTCGGGTGGACGCAAGTACGCGGTGACCGCCTACGGTCGCAACAACCCAAACGGGGACGTCGAACAGCTCCGCATCTCCGCCGGCCACTGGCCGGCGGCCGACAACGAGCTCGCGCTGGCCCAGTCGTTTGCCAACCTCAACCACATCTCCATCGGGGACAGGCTGAAAGTCCTGAGCGTTCCGCAGGAGCCGCTCCTCACCGTCGTGGCCGAGGTGGTGGACATCGATGAGGTCCGCGCCGACGTCGGCGGCGGGCGTGCTTGGGTCCTGGGTTCGGCGATCGTGCCCTTGACCGCCGTGAACACGTCCTTCTTCATGATGGACTACAGGTTCGCCAGTGACCCGACGAGCACCCAGCTGCAGGCAGACATGGACAGGCTCCGCGCGGCGCTCGCACCCGGCAGCGTCACGAGCTCGACCAGCTACCTGCTGCTCCGCAGCGTGTTCAACGTCCCGGACCAGGTCCTCACCGGCGTGCTCACCGCCTTCAGCCTGTTGGCAATCGCGGCGACGGCGGCGATCGTAGCCAACCTGGTGACGGGGATCGTCATCTCCTCCTACCGCGAGATCGGCATCATGAAAGCTGTCGGTTTCACGCCGCAGCAGGTGGTCGGTGTTTTCGAGCTCCAGATCCTCACTCCCGCCGCTTCGGCCTGCATCGTCGGCATTCCGGCCGGGACGATCCTCAGCCAGCCCCTGCTGGCGAACAGCTCGCAGGCGCTTGGCCTTGCCTACCAGGCAACTTACTCGCCGGCCCTTGATGCGCTCGCGCTTGCCGGCGCCCTGCTCATCGTGGCCATCGCGGCGCTGATTCCGGCTGTTCGGGCGGGCCTGCTCAAGCCGGCGATCGTGATCGCCAACGCCGCGGCTCCTCGCGGCCAAAGCGGCCGCTGGCTCCGCCGTCTGGCCTCCCGCGTCAGGTTGCCGCGGCCCATCGCCCTCGGTCTCGGCGATGCGGTGTCACGGCCCGTGCGGGCGATCCTCACCGTGATCGCCATCTTCGTGGGCGTCGCCACGGTCGTCGTCGCCCTGGGCGAGACGCGCAGCTTTTCGGCGATCTACATCTACGAGGGACATGTCGGACACGTGGACGTCACCGTCAAGAAGAGCCCCGCCATGGCGGACGCCGACACCATGCAGCTGATCAACTCGCAGCCGGAAACCACACGCGTGGTTGCGCAAGCGACTGAGAACATCACCGTTCCCGGGATCGCCGATCCGGTCTCCTCAGACATCTTTCGCGGTGACTCGTCTTCGCTCGGCTATCTGCTGACCGCGGGCCGCTGGTTCAACGGACCGGGCGAGGTCGTGGCGCCCAGGGGGCTGGTCCAGGACGCCC
>DAIPXW010000357.1:0-3103 GCA_036783075.1 Candidatus Dormiibacterota bacterium
ATCCGAGAATGCGCGCCGTGTCGAAGCCGGTCTTGGCGGCGAGCAAGCTGCGCCGGAGCAGGTCGAGTACGTCGCAAACCACTCCGAGGCCACCGTGGCTTTCATCGAAGACGAGGGGTTTCTCGAGAAGTTCCTAGCAATCCGTTCCTCAACACCCCACCTTCGACACCTGGTCCTGGTCCGAGGCAAAGCCCCCGCTGGCGTGCTGTCGTGGGAGGAGCTGCTGGCCAAGGGGCGCGCGCTGAAGGCCGCCGACCCCCCCGCTTTCGAGGCCTGCTGGAGGGCGGTCGGCCCGGAGGACACCGCCTCGCTCATCTACACCTCGGGCACGACGGGGCCGCCCAAGGGCGTCGTGTACTCGCACAACAACATCACGTGGACGCTCGAGTCGCTCAGGCGCTTCCTCGAGCTCGGCAGCCAGACCCTTGTCAGCTACCTGCCGCTGGCGCACGTCGCGGAGCGCTTCACTTCCCAGTGGGGCGGGATGTTCTACGGGCACGACGTCTTTTTGTGCCCTGACCCGAACCTGCTGCTCCCGTACCTGATCGAGGCCCGTCCGACCGAGTTCGTGGGCGTGCCCCGGGTGTGGGAGAAGCTGATGGCAGGCCTCCAGGCGGGCGTCGCCGCGGAACCCGATGAGACGAAGCGACAGATGGCCCAGGGCGCGCTGACCGCGGCGATCTCCGCCTACCGGCTGCGCCGCGACGGACGGCCGGTGCCGCCCGAGCTCGCGGCGGTGGTCGAGCGGGCTCAGCCGCTGTTCGTGCTTCTTCGCTCGAAGGTCGGCCTGGACCGCTGCACCGTGCCGATCACGTCGACCGCGCCTTGCCGCCCGGAGGTACACGAGTTCTGGGCCGCTATGGGCATGCCGCTGTTCGAGGTGTGGGGAATGAGCGAGCTCACCGGCCCGGCGACCGCGGTGCCCCTGGACGACCACAAGGCGCCGTCCATAGGCAAGGCCATCGCGGGCGTCGAGGTCCGCCTCGCGGACGATGGCGAGATCCTTGTCAGGGGCGGCAACGTCATGGTCGGCTACTACCGCGACCCTGAGAAGACAGCCGACATCGTCGACGCGGACGGGTGGGTGCACAGCGGGGACATCGGAACGCTTGGGGCGGACGGCCAGTTCCGGATCGTCGACCGCAAGAAGGAGCTGATCATCACCTCCGCGGGCAAGAACATCTCGCCCGCCAACCTCGAGGCGCTCGCGAAGTCGAGCCCGATCATCGGCCAGGCCGTCGCGATCGGAGACGGCCGCAAGTTCATCTCGGTGCTGCTGGTCCTCGACCCGCAGGTGACGCCGGCCTGGGCCAAGGCGCATGGCATCGAGGCCACGTCACCAGCGGAGCTGGCGGAGCACCCAGCGGTCGTGGAGGAGGTTCGGCGCGCCCTGACGGTCGCCAACAGTCACCTGTCCCGCGTCGAGCAGTTCAAGCGTTTCACCATCCTGCCCGGCGAGTGGTCGCCGGAGTCCGAGGAGCTGACCCCGACCATGAAGCTGAAGCGGCGCGTCATCCACTCCAAGTACCACCCACAGATCGAGGCGATGTACGCCGAGCATGCCGGCGGCCACGCCGTCGACTCTGCGCGCGACGGGGCGGCAAGCTCGGCCGATTAGCTCTTCGTCGCCGCGGCTTTGGCTTTGGCCGCGGGCTTGAATCCCATCACCGCCTCGGTGAACAGGCGCGTCGCGAGCCGGCTCTTGGGTTCTCCGGTTCGCGAGGCGAGGCGGGTCAGCTGATCCACGACGCGTGGCTCCACGTTGAGCCTGTAAAGCTGCTTGATCACGGGCGACTTTTCTCTCATGACTGAATCCTCTTGAGCTGGTTTGGAGCGCTCAGGATTGTCCGCTTCAAGCTGGGTGGTCGCCTACCCAGCCTGTTAAGAACCCGGTCAGGAAAGCTTCGAGGCGAGGCGGTCGAGGGTCTCCCGCCCCATGCCCGCGGCTTCGAGGTACTCCGGCACGCTTCCCCACCTCTGGCGCACGTGAGCGAGGATGCCGAGGATGCGGTCGGGCGGGCACTGCAGCTCATCGCGCATCTCCTGCCTTCGCTCGGGAGCGGTGGCCGCGAGCCATTCCTCGTACTTCGCGGCCAGCTGCGAGTCGGTCTCGGCAAAGTCGGCCGCGATGGCCTCGTCCTCCACCTCCGCGACCGAAAGGAGCAGCGCCGCGACCAGGCCGGTGCGGTCCTTGCCCGCGAAGCAGTGAAACACCACGCCACCTTCCGCTTCGACGACGGCTTCGAAGATCCGGCGAAACGCATCCGGCCGCTGCTCCAGCATCATCAGGTAGCGCCCGAACATGCTCGAGGCCTCGCCGAGCGCGACCATGGTCGCGTCGTCGACGAGCGGCACGTTCAGGAAGAGTGGGCCGGTGCGGCCGGCGAAGGGGTTCGGCGAGGCGAGCAGCTCGGACGGCGACCTGAGGTCGATCACCGTCGTCACGCCGTACGCGGCGACCGCGTCAAGCCCGGACGCTGTCAGGTGCGCCACGCTGTCAGAGCGCACGAGCACGCCGGTGCGGGTGAGACCGCCGGGTCGCGGCAGGCCGCCCAGGTCGCGCGTGTTGCGGCAGTCGGGCCAGTCGAGGCGGCGGGTCTGAGCTTGCGTGGCGCGCCCGGTGCTAGCGCTTCGTGTACTGGGGAGCTTTCCGCGCGCGCTTCAGCCCGTACTTCTTGCGCTCCTTCATCCTGGCGTCACGGGTCAGAAGCCCCGCCTTCTTGAGCGCCGGCCGGAAGTCGGGGTCGTACTTGATCAGCGCTCGGGCGATACCGTGCGAGATGGCGCCCGCCTGGCCGCTCGTTCCGCCTCCGAACACCTTGACGCTGATGTCGAACTTGCGCTGCGTGCTCGTGATCCGGAGCGGAGCGAGGGCTGCCATCTCCAGGACGCGCCGGCCAAGGTAGGCGAGCGTGTCCTTGTCGTTGATGACCACCCGGCCCTCGCCGGGCTGGATGCGCACCCTGGCGACGGCGTTCTTGCGCCGCCCGGTTCCACGAGTGAAGATTTCAGCCAACCTTAATGTCTCCCTTGGCGTCGAAGGACATCACCTTCGGCTTCTGAGCCTG
The DNA here is from genome assembly GCA_036783075.1 of Candidatus Dormiibacterota bacterium. Classification (GTDB taxonomy): domain Bacteria; phylum Chloroflexota; class Dormibacteria; order Dormibacterales; family Dormibacteraceae; genus Palsa-870. The sequence goes on from DAIPXW010000357.1 coordinate 3,069, forward strand.
GTGCCCATGCTCGGCCCCGGCGTAAACGCGCAGTC
>DAIPXW010000358.1:0-3100 GCA_036783075.1 Candidatus Dormiibacterota bacterium
CAGCGAGGCGCGAGGTGGAGCTGTCCAACGTGCCCGTCATCGCGGCCCAGATCAACCGGTTTCGCGCCCGACTCGGATACTGGGAGACTCGCCTCCGAGAACTTGCGGAGGATGGTTCCTAGGGCGCGGCTTGCGACGGCCGGATGAGCTCGCCCACTCGCTGACCTCCCGGAAACACGGTTCGGCCCCGCACGATCGTACGCACCGTGCGGCCCCGGATCCGACGCCCCTCGTGCACGCTGAACGGGTTTCGGTAAAGCAGGTCGGCGCTGCGCACGACGTCCTCGTGCGCGAGCTCCACCAACCACATGTCCGCGTCCATCTCCGCGACGAGATCACCCTTGCTGTGCAGGCCGAAACGCCGCGCGACGTTGGTCGACGTCACCGCGGCGACGACCGGAAGCTCGAGCGTGCCCTGGGCGAGCAGCAGCTGACGGGTGGACTGGCAGCCCGAGACGCCACCCCAGATCTTGAAGAAGTCGTCGCCCCGCTTCAGGTCGAGCGTGCTCGGAGAATGGTCGGACACCACCATCGGCAACCGTCCGTCTGAGAGCATCGCCAGCAGACCGTCCCGATCTCGCTCCGTGCGAAACGGAGGCGCGCATTTCCCGATCCCACCGAGGCGTTCCAGGTCGTCCTCGGTGTACATCAGATAGTGCGGGCACGTTTCGCCGCTGACGTCAGCTCCGCGAAGCTGCGCCGCCGTGATCATCTCCGCGCCCCTGGCGGTGCTGACGTGCACCACGTGGAGGCGGCACCCCGTCTCCTCCGCGATGGCGATCGCGCCGGAGATCGCCTCGAGCTCCGCCTCCGGCGGTCTGGAGCGCACGAAATCACGCGCGCCGCGGCCCTTTGCAGCGCGGGCACGCAGCTCGAGGATCGCGGGGTCTTCGGCGTGGACCAGAAGGATCGAGCCCAGGTCCGCGATCCGCTTCATGCCTTCGCGCAAAACCATCTGGTCGCACCAGTCAAATTCGTCGATCCCACTCGGGCACATGAACGCCTTGAAACCGAGGGCGCCTCGTTCGACGAGCTCACCGAGCCGGCCAAGGTTTCCCGGCACGAGGCCTGCCCACAGCCCGAAATCGACCGCGGACGAGCGCAGCGCCGCCGCCACCTTCAGATCGAACGCGCCCGCGTCCGTCGTGACGGGAAGGTTGTTGAGAGGCATGTCGACGAACGTCGTATAGCCGCCCACCGCCAGCGCCGCCGACCCGTTCGAGATCGTCTCCCACCCTGTCCGCCCAGGCTCGTTGAAATGGACGTGCGAATCGATCCCGCCCGGAAAGACGTGCAGGCCCGACGCGTCTATCGTTTCCGTGGCGGCGATGTCGAGGTCTGGACCGACCTCCGTGATGCGCCCGCCGGCCACGGCGATGTCGGCCGGCGCGACGCCGCGCGCCGTGACCAGCGTTCCGCCCCGGACGATCAGGTCGGCCGTGCCAGCAGCTCCAGGAATCGGCCCAGAACGGCGATTGCGACCGCGACGTCCTCGACCTTTACCGCCTCGGACGGGTGATGGCTGACTCCGCCCCTGCACCGCACGAAGAGCATCCCGACGTCGGTGAGCTTGGCCATCGCGACTGCGTCGTGTCCAGCGCCGCTAGACAGCTGGATGGCCTGGTGCCCCGCCTCCGAGACCGCGCGCGACAGCAGCGAGACCAGCCGCGGCGCGCAGGGTACGGCCGGATTCTCGCTCACCGCCCGCGCCACCAACTCGACCCGTCGCCGAGACGAGATGTCCCGCGCCAGCCCGAGGATGCGCTTGACCGCGTCGCCGCGCGTCGCGTCGTCAGGGTGGCGGACGTCGAGGCTGAGCTCGACCTCACCGGGGATCACGTTCGCCGCTCCCGGATGGACCTCGAGCCGTCCGACGGTCGCCAACAGGCCGGGGCGGTTCAGGCCTGCGGCTTCGGCCGCCACCACGAACTCGGCGGCCGCCGTCAGTGCGTCACGCCTCTTGTCCATCGGCACCGTGCCCGCGTGTCCGGCCTCGCCTTTGAATATGAGGATCGAACGGTTCTGGCCGGCGATCGCCGAGACGACCCCGACCGGCAAGCCTAAAGACTCCAGAACCGGGCCCTGCTCGATGTGCACCTCGCAGTAGCCGAGAAGCTCGCCACCTGGCCGGCGGTCGTCATCGATCCGTCCGGGGTCGCCCCCAAAAGCCTCTATGGCCGCCGCCATGCTGACGCCCGAGGCGTCGGTCCTCTCGAGGTCGTCCCGTTCGAATATGCCGGCCACAGCCCGGCTCCCGAGGTAGGTCGATCCGAAGCGCAGGCCCTCCTCATCAGCAAACGCGAGCACCTCGATCGCGAACGGCATCAGCTTGTTCGCTTCGAACAGGCGCTGGACCGCTGCGATGGCGACCATCACGCCGAGCGGGCCGTCATACCTTCCCGCGTTTCGCACTGAGTCGAGATGCGAACCAAGCAGCAGCGTGGCCGGGCCCTTTCCTTCGTATCTACCGCGCAGGTTGCCGACGTTGTCGTGGCTGACCGCCATTCCGGCCTCTTTCATCCAGGTCTCGACCCGCTTCTGCGCGCGCCGCATGGCGTCGGACGCGAACGGCCTGGTCAACTCGTGAGGGTCGTCGCTGCAGGTGGCGAGGATGTCGCACCGTTCCATCACCGTCTGCGCCGGCGTCATTCCTGGCCTGTGAACGTGATCTCCTGGGCGCCCTTCCAGAGCACGAGCTCGCCAAGCTCGCGGAGCTTCTCGTTTCCCTCGAACACGGTCGCGAAATGGTTGCCGGCCAGCTGGCCGACCTTGCTCGCGAACAAAGTCGCCCCGTAGGGAAACAGAATCTCGGTCTCGCTGATGCCACCAGGGTGAAGAAGCAGCTGACCAGGCGCCGGGTGGCTCGTCTGGTTCTCGTATCCGGTGTCCAGCTCGAGGTCGCCGAACGGTATCCAGCACGCCTCGCCGCTCCAGCGTGCCTGGATGATCATGGTCTTCAAAGGGAGCATGGACTGGAACTTCGCGCACGACTTCGGAGCGCGCTCAGTCTCGAGGCGCGCCAAAAAGCGCAATCCACCCACCTCGATCAGCACTGTCACAGCAACATAAAGCTAGCGCCGCTGCCGAGAACAGGCAGCGG
>DAIPXW010000359.1:0-3096 GCA_036783075.1 Candidatus Dormiibacterota bacterium
CGTTGCCGCCTACTTGGGTATGGGAACGATCTATCTCCTGTCCAAGACTCGATTTGGCTATTTCGCGGGTGTGACAGTACTCATCGGCGGACTGCTATCGCTGCTGTTCAGCCATGCGAACGCAAATGGAACGAGCGAGGCGCTCTATCCCGGCTCCGCCACAGCGGGCACCGTCGCGTTCGTGATGGCTCTGGTCGGTGGCGTCGCCATCATCGCGGCCACCGCCGTTCGCCGGCCGCTTGTCCCGCACCTCGCGATGGGCGTGCTCGTGATCGGATCGCTCGCCGTCGCTTATATGACCTTCAGCGCGAGCCTGCCACCGCCCGGTTGGGCGCTGGACCCGAACACGCACGTGCCAGTTGGATCGGCGTTCCCCGGCTACCTGCGAGTTCTGACCGGGCCATTCAACATCGCGGGTGCGCTCTGCCTCGTTTTCGGCGCGATCTATTCCGCCTACATCTACATGCCCAAGCGAAAGGTGCTGCGAGCCAAGATCCGCATCCCCGTCTTGGCGCAGCTTTATGGCGTAGCGGCAGTCACCGTCAACCTGATCGCGTCGTTGCCAGGGGCGGTGAACGCTCTCCTGCGTGGCAAGCTCAACTCGAGGGTGCCTGCAACCTTGCTCATCGCGCTCGGGGCCTTCATTCCGGGGGTGACCAGCGGGCTCAACCGGTTCGGGGTCACCTGGTCCTTCTTTCTGGGCGAGTTTCTGGGCGTGCTCCTGATCTTCGTGGGCTTCCTAGTTAGCGAGGAGGTGTTCCGCAACATCAGGCTAGGGGTGACCCTGTGGACCCGTCCGGCAAACCCTGCCGAGACCTAGGCTTCGCCCACGGCGACCGGCCGCGGACTGCCGTCCGCTGGAGCGATGGAGCCGGCGCAAGGACCTGGCGAGCACTCCGAAGGTTAGCCCAAGCCTTCACTAGGTAGGCCCGAGTCGGGCGTTGGCGAGTTGGTGACAGCAACTGGACAAGCCCGCTGGCAGGAGCTCGGGGGGAGCTTGCGGACTCTGGCTTGGATCTCGTCCCTGATCGGACGCACCTGCTCGAGATTCCGACCCGCCGGGTCATCCAGCTCCCAATCCTCATATCGCTTGCCTGGATAAAACGGGCACGTGTCTTCACAGCCCATCGTGATGACCACGTCCACCACGCGGACGGCGGTGTCGGCGAGCAACGTGGGAACCTCGCGCGAGATGTCGATGCCCTTCTCGGACATCGCCTGGACTGCGACCGGATTCGCCCGATCGGCGGGCTCGCTGCCGGCCGAGATCACCTCTACCTGTTTACCGATCAGGCGCTGCAAGAAGCAGGCGGCCATCTGGCTGCGACCGGCATTGTGGATGCAGACGAAGAGAACGGTTGGTATCTCAATACTCAACTCCCCCTCTTGGCTCAGGCTGCTACCTCACCGCGGCGGGCGTGGCCCGCGAATAGCCGGTACCGAGTCCATAGCGCTACATAGACAAGCCCGAGCAGCACCGGCACCTCGACGAGGGGCCCGATGACGGCGCCAAGCGCCTGCGCGGATTGGACGCCGAACACAGTCACTGCGACCGCGATCGCGAGCTCGAAATCGTTGCTGGCTGCGGTGAAGCCGAGCGTGGTGGCCTTCTCGTATGAGAACCGCAAAGCCCAGGCTCCGAAAAAGGCGACGACGAACATACCGGCGAAGTACCCGAGCAGCGGCAGCATTACCCGGGCCACGGTCAGTGGCATGCTGGTGATGGTGTGGCCCTGGAGCGCGAACATGACCACGATCGTGAACAGCAGTCCGATCAGGGTCAGGCGGCTTGTCCGGCGGACGAAGTTGGCCTCGTACCAGGTTCGGCCCTTTCGACGAACGAGCGCAAACTGGGTCAGCAGACCGGCGACGAGGGGGACGCCGAGGAAGATCCCGACGCTCAGCGCCACCGTACCCGCGTTCACGTTGATCGACTGTCCTTGAAGGCCGAGCCAGCCTGGCAGCACATTGAGGTAGAAGACCGCGAGCCCGGCATACGCGACGATCTGGAAGATCGCATTCAGTGCCACCAACACCGCGGCATACTCCGCGTCCCCGGACGCCAGTTGATTCCACACCAGGACCATGGCGATGCACCGAGCGAGGCCGACCAGGATGACGCCAGTTCGCAGCCCCGGCTGGTCGGGGAGCAGAAGCCAGGCGAGAGCGAACATGAACGCCGGTCCCACGACCCAGTTCATGACGAGGGACACCGCGAGCATCCGCCAGTCCTGTGCCGCCTGCGCGACGCGCTCGTAGCGGACGCGCGCGAGGATCGGGTACATCATCAGGAGCAGGCCGATCGCGATCGGTACCGAAACCTGCTGGATCTGCCAGCGCCCGATCGCGGGCCCGAGCCCCGGCCAGACCCGTCCTAGCCCTAGCCCTGCCGCCATGGCGAGCAGGATCCAGGCGGGCAGGAAACGGTCGACGGCCGACAGCTGTCCGGCCACGCTCCGCGGTCGCCCCGGGCCCAGATGCTCACCTGCCTGGATCGTGCTCACCGCAGTCCATCCTCGATCACTGTCGGCTATCGTATCAACGATGGTTGAAGCGACATTGCCCGATATGTTCGGAGCGGACGTTAAGTTGAGCGGGCTGGATCGGGCCTCAGCGCTCACGCTGTGCCGAGCGCTCGCGGATCCCACACGGCTCGAACTCATGGCCTCGATCTGGAGCGGCGAGCGGTGCGTGTGCGACCTCCAGGAAAGCGTGGGCGGGAAACCGCAGAACGTCGTGTCCCACCACCTTGCGCAACTTCGACAAGCGGGGGTGGCGCAGGCGCGCCGCAAGGGTCGTTGGGTGTACTACCGGCCGGCGGATTCACTCAGCGCAGAGATGGAGTTGGCCCTAACACACTTGCTCGGACCTCGTGGTCACATCGCGTCCGATTGTCAATGAGCCACTGCGTCAGGAGGTCTGGTTCTCCCCCTGCAACCTCCCAGATCATGGCCTGACGGCCGCCCAAGCATCACTCATCGCGACCCTATCCTGTTCAGCCCCAGCGCGCCGGCGGGAAACGGTGCATGAGGACTTGACCATGGGATCAGCTTGACCGCATACCAGACGGCGCAAACGCTGCTGTTCGTCCTGTTC
>DAIPXW010000360.1:0-3095 GCA_036783075.1 Candidatus Dormiibacterota bacterium
TCTGTGCGCTCGCGGACCGATACGACGCCCTGGTCATGGTGGACGACTCGCACGCTGTCGGTTTCATGGGCGCGAACGGGAGGGGAACGCACGAGCACCACGGGGTGATGGGCCGCATCGACGCCATCAGCGGCACCCTGGGCAAGGCTCTCGGCGGCGCCAGCGGCGGATATGTCTCCGGCCGAACAGAGCTCGTGGCGATGCTCCGCCAGCGCTCCCGGCCGTACCTCTTCTCCAACTCGGTGGCGCCTCCGGTTGCCGCCGCCAGCCTCAAGGTGCTCGAGCTGATCAAGTCCGCGGCCGACCTGCGCCGGCGCCTTCGCGACAACACCGCCTATTTCCGCTCCGAGATGACCGGCGCCGGCTTCGACATCCTGCCCGGTGAGCACCCGATCGTCCCGGTGATGGTCGGCGACGCCGCGCTGGCCGGCAGGATGGCCGAGCTGATGCTGGAGCGGGGCGTTTATGTCGTGGGCTTCTCGTTCCCGGTCGTGCCGCAAGGCAAAGCCCGGATCAGGACGCAAGTGTCCGCGGCCCACACCAAAGCCGACCTGGAGAGGGCGGTGAAAGCGTTCGTGGAGACGCGGCAGGAGCTGAGCGCGTAGGCAGGGCCGTCGAGTCGCGCCGCCTCAGGAGGGCTGGTCGGTCCGGACCTCGCTTCCGTCCTGCGCCCAGCGCGTGTGGAAGGATCCCTCGCGGTCGACCCGGTGGTACGTGTGTGCTCCGAAGTAGTCGCGCAGGCCCTGGATCAGGTTGGCGGGGCCCCGCGCGCGCCGGTACCCGTCGTAGTAGGCCAGCGACGAGGCGAACGCGGGAATCGGGACGCCATCGTCGACGGCGTGCTTGACGACGCTCCGCCACGCCCGCTGCGAGGTCGCCAGCGCCTCCTGGAAGAACGGAGCGAGCATCAGGTTCGGCAGCTCGGGCGCATCGGCGTAGGCATCCTTGATGCGGTCGAGGAACTGGGCGCGGATGATGCAGCCACCGCGCCAGATCGTCGCGAGCGCGCCCAGGTCAAGGTCCCAGCCGTACTCCTTCGAGCCCGCGCGCAGGTGCTCGAAGCCCTGCGCGTAGGCGACGATCTTCGAGGCGTAGAGAGCGTCTCGCACGTCGTCGACCAGGCCCGAATCGGACCTCGACGCGCCGGTGGCCGCGGGGCCTGCGAGGATCCCGGATGCTTTGACGCGACTCGCCTTCTGGCTCGAGAGCATGCGCGCGAACACGGCTTCGGTGATACCCGTCAGCGGAACCCCGAGATCGAGCGCGGACTGGCTCGTCCAGCGTCCTGTGCCTTTCTGCTCCGCCTCGTCCTCGATCGTGTCCACGAGCGGGACACCCGCGCCCTCGTGAGTTTTTGCGAGCACATTGGCCGTGATCTCGATCAGATACGACTTGAGCTCGCCCTGGTTCCAGTCGCGAAAGATGGTCGCGAGCTCGGGCGGCGAAAGGCCCAGAACCTGCCGCAGAAGGTCGTATGTCTCGGCGATGAGCTGTATGTCCGCGTACTCGATGCCGTTGTGGACCATCTTCACGAAGTGTCCGGCGCCGTCGGGCCCGATGTACGTGCAGCAGGGAACGCCGTCGACCTTGGCCGAGATCGCGGTCAGCATCTCGGCCACGCGCTCATAAGACTCGTGGGTGCCGCCGGGCATGATGCTCGGCCCTTTCAGCGCCCCCTCCTCGCCACCGGAGACGCCCGCGCCGATAAAGCCGAAGCCGGCGCTCTCGGCCGACGCCGCACGGCGGCGGGTGTCGTGGAACAACGAGTTGCCGCCGTCGATGATCGTGTCCCCCCGCGTGAGGAAGGGTGACAGAGCGTCGATCGCCTCATCGACCGCCGAGCCCGCCTTGACCATCAAGAGGATGGCGCGCGGCGGCTTCAGGATCTGCGCAAGCTCCTCCAGGGAACCGGCCGCCACGAAATGGCCGTCGGCGCCGTGCTCGGCCATGAAGTCGTCGGTGCGCTGCCGGGTGCGGTTGTAGACAGCCACACGCGCGCCGTGCGACGCGAGGTTGCGCGCCAGGTTCTGGCCCATCGTCGCCAGCCCCACGACGCCGATCTCGTGCTCGCCCACGGTCACACATTAACGAGTGGCCTGGAAGCGGTGACCGTTTGCCGGGCGGCGGGCGGCGCACCGGGTTCGCGGCGGGCCCAGCGCTACGTCTCGGCTATCGGATCTCTGATCATGCGGCGCCGGCACGGTGTCGCACTCGCCGCGCACTCGACCGCGTCCGATCTCATGAGCAGGCCGACGAGCCTTCCATCCGACGTCGTGACCGGCGAGCTCTCCAGCTTGTGCTCGACCATGTAGTCGGCCATCTCCTTGATGGGCACGTACGGCCGGAACGTGCTCGGACCGTGGCGCATGACCTGGCCGACCGGCGTGTCGGGATCCAGCGCCAGCTCGTTCGCGCGCAAGAGGCCGAGCACGACCTGCGTCTCGTCGACCACGACGGCGGCCGCCCACCCCGCGACGCGGGCGCGGTCGCGCACGTCGCCGAGGCGGTCAGTCAATCCGCAGACAGGGACGTCGTTCCGCGCGATGTCGCCGGCGCGCGCCGACTTCGAGTTCTCTCCTTCGGTGGGCAGGCCGGCCGCGAGCCAGTCGAGCTTGCCCGCCGTGTACTCGTGGACGTCGTCGAAGCCCAGCGTTTCGAGCCGCGCCGCGGCTCGCGGTGCGATGTCTCAGCCGGCGTCCCAGCAGTAAACGATCACTGGCCGGCGCCGGTCGAGCTGCGCCGCGCTCTCCGCGAGCCCGCGCAGCGGGTGGCTCACGGCCCCTGGAATGTGGTCCTCCATATACTCCTCGACAGGAAGAACCTCGACGAGCTGCGCGCCGCGGCGGACCAGCTCCTGCAGCTGGTCACGATCGATCAAGCTGACCATCGAGAGCTCATCGTACTCACGGTCGCGCGCCGAACAGCCTGGCGAGGTCGGCGGGAAGGGTGAGAAACGGGTCCAGCTCTGGGACCAGGCCACCGGCCTGGAGCGCCCTCACGACGAGCCCTGAGCAGATCTGGTGGTTGCGCCGCATCACGCGCAAGGGCCAGCCGAACAGCAGGTACATTCCTGCGCCGAGCATGTCGAGGAACCC
>DAIPXW010000361.1:0-3075 GCA_036783075.1 Candidatus Dormiibacterota bacterium
GTTCGCGACCTTGGGCCCCATCTCTGGGAATCCCTCGAGTACCGCCTCGTCGAAGCAATCGCGCAGCCTCATGCCGGAGCGATGCGACCGCCGGGCAGCGAGCCGGTACATGCCGTCGTCGCTGAGCCGGACGATCGGGCCCTGCAGCAAGCGCACGAGCGCACCGTCGTCCATCGGGTTCTCCGCCAGGCGCAAGAGGGCGAGGACGTCCTTGATCTCCTGGCGGTCGAAGAACCCGGACCCCCCGCTCGTCACGTAGGGGATGCCTTGGCGCCGAAGCTCGTCCTCGAACTCGCGGGGCAGCATCCGGATCGAATGGGCCAGGATCGCGATGTCGGCGAACGCCCGGCCGGACACGTGCAGCCGGCGGATCGCCTGGGCCATCGAGCGAGCCTCGGTCCGTGAGTCGGGAGCCATGATCACCGTCACCGGCTGGGGCAACGAACCGCGCGTGGCGACCAGATCGGGCTCGGCGGCGAAATCCGCGTCGCGCCGGATGAAGTCGGTGGCGCAGTCGAGGATGCCCTGGAAAGAACGCCGGTTGTGAGTCAGGGGCAGGCGCCGTCCGGGGAAGCGGCTGCGGATGTTCTCGATCTCGGCGTCGCGCCACCCGTAGATCGACTGCTTCGCATCTCCGACCGCGGCGACGTTGCCGAAATGCTCTGCCGCGAGCAGGCGGATGAGGTCGAGCTGGATCCTGTTCGTGTCCTGGAACTCGTCGACGAGCAGGTACCGGAAGCGCTCGCGGCACCGCCGGCGGAACTCGGGTATCCGCTCGAGCGCGTCGATCACCTGCAGGATCAGGTCGTCGAAGTCGCGGAGGCCTTCGGCGCGCAGCGCGTCCTCGTACGCCCTGTAGATGACCGACAGGACCTCGATGGCCTCTGCCTCGGCCCGCGCGGGGTCGGGACCGCCGGAGCCGTTGGTGCTGGGGGATGCCGTCCCGTGCGAAGAGTGAAGCTCCAGCGCCCGCTGCTGGAAACGCTCCGGGGTGATGCCGCGGCCCTTCAGCTTCAGCAGGAAACGCAGCCCTGAGCGAAGCAGGTCGTCCAGGTCTTCGACGGCGAGCGCAGAGAACGAGTCCGGATCGAATGGAGCGGTCGCGCCGCTGCGCAGACGGGCGATGAGCTCCTGCTCGAAAAGGCGCTGGCCCGTCTCGTCCAGCACTCGCAGCTCGCGTGGCGCGCCGACCAGGTACGCGAACTCGTCGAGCAGGCGCGCGCAGACGCCGTGGAAGGTCCCGATCCACGCGCCGTCCAGCACCTCGGGGCCGAAGTCCGGCTTGCGCGCCGCAAGCTCGCGGGCGATGCGCTGCCGGAGCTCCTCGGCCGCGCGCTCGTTGAAGGTCACGGTGAGAATGTGGTCGGGCGCCACGCCTTGCTCGACCAGCCAGCAGAACCTCTCCGTCGCCGTGTACGTCTTGCCCGTGCCCGGTCCGGCGGCGATGAGAAACGCGCCCTGCGGCCCGGCGTGTGCGGCGGCCGCCTGCTCCGGGCTGAGGGAGGCCTGGCTCTCGAGGCGCGCCGCGCTCATTCCGGCGGCGCCCCTCCATATGCGCAGATGGCCGCGTGCGGGCACCCGCCGAACCGGGTCACACATGTCCCCGCGAGCTCACGCGGCGCGGGCTCGAAGTGGCCGGCCTTGATGCGCTCGATCGCCTGCACCACCGTCGCCCGGCTGCGGTCGAGGTCCTCCGTCGACAGCGGTTTTTCGCGGTATTCCTTGAGGCCGGCCGGCCGCCCGACGCTGAAGATGTCCTGCCTCATGCCGCCCCAGACCCAGTCCTTCGGATACCAGAGCGAAAGGAACCGCGGCTGGAACGCCAGCCGCTTGCCCTCGTCGTCGACGCCGTCCTTGCACGCCAGGTAGTAGAGCGCCAGCTGCACGTCGTAGAGCTCGGGGCCGAAGTACGCCTCGTACGCGTACCTCATCGGCTTGCCCGACCCGGTCTTGTAGTCGACGACCTCCACCTCGCCCTCGCCGACGTCGTTGACGCGGTCGATCTTGCCGACGATCTCCGAGCCGTCGAGCTGGAGGTGGAACCGCCGCTCGATGGCGAGCGTCCGGAGGCGGCGGATCACCTGCATGCCGGTGACGAACTTGATGTAGTTGTTCAACACCGAGCGCACCTGGCGCTCCTCGCGCTTGCGGTCGAGCACGCCCTCCATGCGCGACAGGTAGTCGTCGAGGTGCCGCTGCAGCGCGGCCTCCAGCCACTGCCTCTGCTGCTCCGACTCCAGGTGCCGCCAGTCGCCCTCGTTCGCATGGAAGTCTTCGAGGACCTCGTGCAGGAATCCCCCCCGCTCCATCGCCACCGACCGGGGCTCCTCGACCAGGCCTGGGTGGTGGTTGTACCAGTACAGGCGCGGGCACTTGAGGTAGTCGTTGAGCGTCGTCGGGCTGAAATGGTCGATCTGCACGGAGGTGGGGTTGCGGTCGCCCCCGTAAGACTCGAACGGCTCGCCCGAATCGGGGTTCGTCAGGAAGTTGACGTCGAGGCCCAACGCCGCAGCCCGCGCGGGGACGCCGCCGGTGAGGGCCGCCGGATGGGAGGCAAGCAGCACCTCCGCCTCTCGCACGAGCAGGACGTCGGCCGGATGCAGACGGGAAGAGCCTCGCGTCAGGACCCGGGTCTCGGCGTCGAGCGCCGCCAGGTCCACGAACAGCGAAGGGCCCGCCTGGCGGAGGTAGGCGTCTGCGAACGTCAGGTAGAGGCGGCGTCGGGCGCGGGTCATTCCGACGAATGCCAGGCGGGCCTCCTCAGCCAGGTGCCCGTCGGGATCAGAGGGCCAGGAAGGCATGAACCCGACCTTGAATCCCTCCAGCCACGCGCGGTCCTCCGCGTCGAGCAGGGGATGCGGCCGCGCGCCGAGCGGGAAGAGCCCGTGCGCGAAAGCTGAGCAGAACACGACCTCGAACTCCAGGCCTTTGGCCTGGTGCACGGTCATCACCTGCACCGCGTCACGACTTCCGCGCGCCGCCTCCGTATCGTCGGCGGCGACCGCGAGCAGCGTCTCGAGCGAGCCCGAGATGTCGGCCAGCTTCGGGCGCGCGCCGTGGAGCCGCTCGTGAACG
>DAIPXW010000362.1:0-3068 GCA_036783075.1 Candidatus Dormiibacterota bacterium
ATTGTGCGGAACCGGTCGACGATGCCACCGGTCATATCGGTGCACACGTTGATCGACGTGCCCGCGGAGCCCGCCGCCACCGTCATCATCAAGATGCCGGGCACCAGGAAGTCGATGTATGGTGCGCCTCGCGCCGAGTCACCGAGCCCATTGCCGATCGCACCGCCGAGGATGTAGTCGAACAACAGCAGCATCACGACCGGCACCAGGATCGAGCCGACGAACAGCAGCCTGAACAGCCGGAGAGTGTGCTTGAGCTCGCGCCCGAGCATTGTCACGGAGTCCTGCGCGGCGACGGTCAGGGCGTCAAGCGCGGTCATCGAGTCTGATCCTTCGAAGGGTTGCCGGTCAGGGCAAAGAACACGTCGTCGAGGTCCGGCGTACGTATGGACAGGTCCTCGACTGCGACGCCGTCGCCGAGGCGGGCGAGCACGTAGCGCAGCGACTGGACGCCGCCCTCGTTCGGTATCCGCAGCACCAGCTCTTCGTCGTCGCGCGTGCCCTCGCGCAGCGCCTGGGCGGCGGCGTCGAGCGAGGCGAGGTCGGCGAAGCGCAGCCGGATGTGCGCGCCGGGGATGCGCCGCTTGAGTTCCTCCGGCGTCCCCTCGGCGACGATACGGCCCCGGTCCAGCACGGCGATGCGGTCGGCGAGCTCGTCGGCCTCCTCCAGGTACTGCGTGGTCAGCAGGATGGTGACGCCATCGGCGACAAGGTCGCGGATGAGCTGCCACACGGTATGCCGGCTGCGAGGGTCCAGGCCGGCCGTAGGCTCATCGAGGAAGATCAGCCGCGGCCGCCCCATCAGGGTCATGGCGATGTCGAGGCGGCGCTTCATGCCGCCGGAGTAGGTGGCCGAGGTCTGCTTCGCCGCATCGACGAGATCGAAGCTCTCGAGGAGCTTGGCGGTCCGGGCCCGGCGCTCGGTTGCTTGCAGGTGGCGCAGACGGCCTATCAGGAGCAGGTTCTCCTCGCCGGTGAGCAGTGTGTCGACAGCGGAAAACTGCCCCGTCACCCCGATCACCGCGCGCACCAGGCCTGCCTCGCGGCGCAGGTCGTACCCCATGACGCTGGCCGTGCCGGCGTCTGCCGGGATCAGTGTGGACAGGATCCGCACGATGGTCGTCTTGCCCGCGCCGTTCGGCCCGAGCAGTGCGAAGACCGCGCCCTCGGCGATGTTGAGGTCGACGCCGTCGAGGACGACCTTCTCGCCATATGCCTTGCGCAGGCCGTTCACGGAAACCGCGGTGCGCGTCTCTTGCTTGGTCAATGCGTCCATGCACCCAAATGCTCGAACCCTGACCCGGGGTCAATGTCAAGTCCCTTGCGCGACTTGCTTGTCGGTACGTTTCATCCGCATGTGCTGAGGAGTCTCCGGACTCGGCAGTGCAGGCGTCTTCATCCTTGTTCGCGACTTGAGCACTCCGGCAGGCCTCAGCGCGCGCGTGCGTCGCTGCGCGCGGCGTCGACGCGACTACGGTGCGCACCGATGAACGTTGGTAGCAAGATGAGGAGAGTCAAGATTGGAAAAAGCGTCCCTATTGGGACGGCTTTGGAACTGCTTTCGTTGGCGTGATCTTCCCGTCGCCCGATTCGCTCCGCGACTTCCGCCCACGTCTCCCCCTCGCGTGATTTTCGGAGTCATGTCGTGCCCGGAGGCAGTTGGAGCGGATGGAGTCGTGGCCGGCGCGACTACTTTAGAACCGCCGGGTCTCCTGCAACTGCCGGTGCTTGGGGGAAAACACCTTCTGCTCCGGCAGCGACAAAGGCAATCGCGAGCGCGACCTCGCCGGTCAGGCTGACGACCGGTATTCCCTCGACGAACCAACCTGTCATCCAGGTCAGAGCGGCAATCGCTCCCAGCCATCGAGGGCGCCCGGCGCGAAACGCCAGCCAGACTGGCAGCAGCCAGAGCACAAAGTCGCCCTGGGTGAGATGGGGCGATATCAACAGCGACGCCAGGACCCCAAGAGCGAGTGCCAGGTCCGGCGGCGGACGGAGCCTGTAGGCAGCGACGGTTGTCACAATGACGACGACCACTATGGCGATCAGGTAGACAAGGCGGGAACTGCCGACCAATCCCGCAAGTGTCCAAGGCATCTGCTGCTGGGTAAATGGATAGGGAGAGGTCACGAATGAGAGGTAGTCGCGTGTTCCGTTCGCGCCGACTGCGACTACGGACGCCGCGGCCAGAACTGCGACCACACCGACGGCGGTCAACGCTGTCCTGCGATAACCGGCGGCTAGCAGGACCGGTGCAACTACCAATGTGAGCTGGGGCTTGAGTGCTGTCACGCCAAGGATGACACCGGCGAGGACCGGCGCCCTGCCCTCCATAGCGCGCAATGTCCCGATGAGAAGCAGCAACACCAGCGGGCTCATCGTCCCGTAGCCCAGAGCGAACAGTACCGGCTGGAAGCCGGCGACTGACAGCAGGGTGAGGGCGCGATCCCAGCCCCGAGCGGGTGCGATCAGGAGGGCTGAGACGATCAGCGCGGCCAGCAGAAGCGCCTGCCACACCAACGCCGCCCCTCTAAAAGGCAGACCAATGAGTGGAACAGCCAGCCAGGCTACCGGCACCGGATGTTGAAAGAGCGAAAACCCGTCCAGGTGGTTTGACGCTTCCACCGGCTGTAGGAACCGCAAGTCATAGATGTGGCTCCAACCGTCGTGAATACCAACGAACGCAGCCGAGTACTGGGCCCCGAAGTCGCTGTCACCGGGACGCGAGACGATCCAGAAGATGAGATAAGCCGCGACGAACACACCGAGCTCGAACATCGCAACCGCGGCAGCGATCCGGAACAGCCCGGACTTCATGGCAAGAGGTTACCGAAAGGTCCCACATTCAGGGCCGCCGAGTCTGGTTCCCTCATCAGCCTCGGGTGTCGCGTGGCGATTTGGGGTGGCTAGAGGGATTTGAACCCTCGACAGCCAGATCCACAATCTGGTGCTCTGCCATGCTGAGCTATAGCCACCACGGTTCGGGCCCGGCAGCGCCGACCCTGTAGGGACACCGATTTTACCCGGCCGGATTGTCGGAGAATGGAAGGCGATGCCGACTCAGGCCG
>DAIPXW010000363.1:0-3063 GCA_036783075.1 Candidatus Dormiibacterota bacterium
AGTAGTTGATCCAGCCGCTCCGATGTGAGCGAAAGAGCACGCAATCGCCCCTCGGGGACGGGAGCGGATAACCGAACGTGCGACCGTAGTGATAATCGAAGAAGTCTTCATCGGCCACCAACAGGGATCGTTCGCCCGTCGTCTCGTCGATCGACCAGATCTCGTGCCTCGTCCAGGCGTCATCCAGCCGTACAAAGAGCAGCCGAGACGCTCCGGCTTGCACGGGATACACCTCATACCGATGATCGTTGGTGATCCTGACCGTGCCCCGGTTGGAAATGTCGGTCCGGTACACGTTGTAGCGGCCGCTCCGAGAGGAGCTGAGTACAACCGCGCGCGAATCGGGAGCCCATTGAAAGGAATTGATGGACGAGGCAAGATGCGTCAGCCGTCGCTCCGGCTCGCCATCGTCGACAGGCTGCAACCAGACCTCGACCTCAAGGCCTTCTCCCGTCGCGTCGGCGGCGTTGGATAGGTAGGCGATCCACCTCCCGTCGGGCGAAAGCCTCGGCTCGTGTGCGGCCAGAAAGGGCATGCCTCCCAGCCGGTTCGACACGAGACGGGAACCGCCCCCGGCGGCCGGCACCTCTCGCAGCTCAGCACCGCTCGGAGGTGAGGCGACGTACAGAATCGCCGAATCCCCCCGAATCCAGGAGACCGGCTCCGGCGACACGCTCTCGGTAAGACGCAGCAGATCTCGCAGTTCGCTCATGAAAAGCTACCCCTGTCTCCAGAATTGCCTGTGTCGCAACACGCTTAAAGTCGCAGGTTTCGAGTTCGTCATTATCCTGCGCTCCTCGAACCCCGGCCGCGACCTATGGGCGCACGACGTCGCCTACGCAGACTGACAGCATTTCGCGAATGCCGCCTTCTAGTCGGCTTCGAGCAGGTCGTAGCTCCAATCGGCGGTGGCCCGCGAACCTCCACGCCGGGCGGCTGGCCAGATTGGCTGAGCTTGAATCGGTGGGTGGGCTGCGGTGGACTCGGACCACCTACGTCGCGCTAAGCTCCGGCCATGGAGCGGGGTTTTCCCCCGGAGGGAGTCGAAATGACCGTGCTGCGGGTGGTCAGCGATCTCGAACGAGCACGCCACTTCTATAGAGACGTTCTCGGCGCACAGGAGTTCCGCGAGTACGGTGGCACTTCGGCCGTCCTTCAGTTCGCCGGGACCTGGCTGTTGCTGGTCACGGGCGGAGGACCAACCCCCGACAAGCCGACGTTGACATTCGCGCCGCCGTTGGCACGCGAAGTTGTGAGCCACGAGCTGACGATCCGAGTTCCGGACTGCCGTGCCGCATATGAGATCCTCAAGGCCAGGGGAGCCACCTTTCTAACCCCGCCCGTTGAGTACGACTGGGAGATTCGCTGCTTCTTCACGGACCCCGATGGACACGTGCTCGAAATCTCTGAGTCGAAGGCACACTAGAAGCATTGAGTCGCAAGTCGTGGGCGCCTTGAGAGTTATTGGTGGGCCGCGGTGTTATGCGGTAGGCGCTGACCTAATGCGGCAACAGCCCTCGACTCTTGGCTAAGCCGGTTCCGCTCCAGCCGGAAGCTGGACCAGGCCGATCAAGTTACCTTCGCTGTCTTTGAACCACGCCGCCCTCACGTCGCCAGTCTGCGCAACGCCGCCTATGGTCTTGAGGCCAGGAAAATCGTATTCCTCGAAGACGACGCCGGCGGCCCGAAGGAGGGCGACCGTCTTTTCGACGTCTTCGACTGAGAACCCCATCTGCGTGTGACCGCCACGGGTCTGGTTTGGCGTGGGAAAGAGAGTGAAGCGGGTACCGCCTCCTGTCACATAGAAGAGAGCGCCGGGCGATTCGGTCGATGGGTTCAGACCGAGCTTCTCGGCATAGAACTTCTTGGCCCGACCGAGGTCAGAGGCTGGAAGCGTCGTATGGGAGCGCCGGTCCTTGATCATCGCAAACCTCCATCGGTACTGTCTGAACTGCCGCCGTGTCAAACACTCGCAGTCTAATCGGGGCAGCCGGCGTCGACTCGAGCAGATATATACATCGGAGCGCGAGGATTCGCGCGTCATGGGGCGACGAGCGGATTCATTTTTCGCGAACTGGGTGGGCCGCCGTGAACTCGAACTACGTACCTCCGCGGCAATTGGCCCTGAGTAAGCGATCTCACGTGCCTAGACCGCCCGCCCGAGGTACGGCAAAGGCCTATTGGAAACAATTCCGAGTTTCTCAAGAGGATCAATCGGCCTCTTACCGCGGTGCATAGACGTGGCGCTTGGCGGTGTCCTTCCCAGAGTGGGCGCCCGAGCGTAAGGCGATGTCTTATCAGGTCCGAACTAAGACCAAGGTCACCTTGGTTGCGGGACGCACGGCCCTAGGCGCCTAGCTCAATGTGCGGCAACTTCGATCTAGAGGTGATGGGCGGTGCGGACGGCGCGACTTCGATTGCTCGTCGGACTGGTTATGGTCCTGTCCGCCTGCGGCCGGGTTTCCCCTAGCTCCAGCGCGACTGAGACTCCATCGCCTTCGCCGGGGGGATCACCAACTTCCATCACTACCCCGCTCACCGTCCCCGGGCCTACCCCCCACGTGGGCGAAGTCGGCCTGACTTACACCCCGGTGGCCTACCAAGCGACCGGAGGCAACGCGCCCTACATGTGGAGGGTCAGCGATGGAGCGCTGCCTGGCGGATTGAGCATCTCCCCCGATGGGGTCATCTCGGGCACACCGACCGCCTCAGGCACCTTCACCTTCACTGTCGAGGTCACCGATGCCGGCATCGCCACCGCCGACCTCAGCGGGTCGATCAATGTCATGCCGAAGCTCACGGTCGGCGTCCTCCACAGTACGGTCACGGCCCGGCAAGGTTCCGCCGCCGCCGGCGCGTTTGCGTCGCAGGCCGGCGGAAATCCGCCGTACAGCTACTCGGTCACCTCAGGTTCATTGCCGGTCGGGACAAGCCTCCATGGTCTTTCGCTGGTAGGCACCTACACTTCCACCGGGACCTATCCCTTCACAGTCACTGTTACCGACAGCCTCGGCGCGCCGGCCGCGGTCCTCCACCAGCATTTCGACGATGCCGTCCAGGTCG
>DAIPXW010000364.1:0-3052 GCA_036783075.1 Candidatus Dormiibacterota bacterium
GGATTCGGCCTATGGGTCTCCGACGCGCTCTGGAAGGAACGCCCCTGCGTCGTCGCCCCGATGGGCGGCCTCGCCGATCAGGTGATCGACGGCCACAGCGGCTCGGCCATCCAGGGCATCGGCAGGCGCAGCTCGAAAACCCCGGATGCCACCTCGGTCAGACCGCTCTCAGTCACTCCCCGGCATTCTCGCTGACCCCGGGGCTCTACTAAGATGGGTTGACCGATCAGCTTTGAATGCGTCCATGGCTCAGGAGGAGCGAATGTCTGAAGTTCAGCTGTCACCAGACCAGATCGTCGAGCACCTGCCCCAGTACCTGGTGGCGGAGAAGGCCGGCGCGACGAAAGCCACCATCCAGTTCGACCTCAGCGGCGATGCGGGCGGCAAATGGTGGGTCAAGATCCACGACGGCGTGGCCGAGTCCGGAAAGGGCGACCCGCCGGAAGCCGCGAATCTCACCCTCACGGCCGACGCCAACGACTGGGTCAAGATCATGACCGGCCAGCTGGATGGAACCGCGGCCTTCATGCAGGGCAAGCTGAAGATCAAAGGCGACATGGGCCTGGCGATCAAGATGCAATCCCTCTTCAAGCGCCCAAGCTAAGAACTTATGAGAGGGAACCCGGATGGTTCCCTCTGCGCGCCAGGCGCGGGCAGGTTGGGACTTGCTGATTGCATCGCGCGTGCGGCTTCGCCGCAGGCGCTGCTCTCTTTCCGGCATAAGGATGGGATTTTTCCGGAATGGTCTCTGTTTGCCACGATTGGTAGGCGAGAAGACAAAGTCGCAGCCGGGTTAAACCCGGCTGCCCCTGCCACGCTGGCGGGGAGCGTCTCGGTCGTCGCGATTCTCTTTTAGTAGCTGAATTTCCAGGTGTCCAGCCGGCTGGACATTTGAGTCTCGAGGTCCAGGTGGCCCTGGCCTGAGTGCAGGTCGAGGATGACCACGTAATGCGGCGTCAGTGCGATCCGGCGCCCGTCCGCCAGCCTGGCGGCTTCGATGGCGTTGCCCCACGAGATCGGCTGACTCGCGGGCACCTGCGGCAGGTTGGCCTGCTCCCACGTCGCGAGGCTAGTTGAGTTTCCGCGCTCATAGGTCGAGATGATCATGAAGGCGAAGAGTCCCGCGTCAGGCGAGCACACGGGCGGGGCCGATGCGCCTGATGGCGTGGTGCATGGCACGTCGGTGATATCGAAGGTGAGGTCCAGCCCGGGCGGGACCAGGCTGCCCTGGGAGCGCTCGTTGTACTTCCAGCTCTCCGGGTAGCAGAATCCCCAGCCCGCCTGGAAGTCCGTGAAGCCATGGTCCCCGATCGCGCACTTGAGTCCGCCGCCGATCTCCGCTACGCTCGGCACCGGACGATTGCCCGATGTCGGCTGGCAACCGGCGAATGCGACGACGGCAAGCAGGGCGATCAACTTCAGAGCGGGGGAGTTCGGCCGGAGCGGCATCAGGCGACTAATTGTGCGCGACCGGGTACGCGGCCCGGTGTACCGGCCGTAACGAATCCAAACGTCGCCCGCCCGTAACTCATCCTGGTAGGGGGTTTGTCAATGGCTGGTCGCAAGAGACTCCTGAACGCACCTGAGGAGCAGCTCGAGGCGGACAGGCGCAAGCTCGAGATGCTCGCCGCGAAGTGCGGCGAGGAGGCGGGGCTGCACCGGCCGCTGAACGACGTTGTGGGCGGGGTGATCACGGGGATCCCCGAAACCACAGACCTGGCGCAGGCGCTGTCCGATCGCGCAACCGGCGACATGCTCGTCGAGCTTCTGCACCAGAACCGCGAACAGGTCGAGCGGGCCCTCGAACGGCTTCGCGAAGGCGAATACGGCATCTGCGAGGGCTGCCGCCGACCCATCCCGGAGGCTCGCCTGCAGTTCCAGCCCGCGGCCACGCGCTGTGTCGAATGCCAGGGTCAATGGGACCGGCTCAACGGACGAACCGCGTGACTCTTGTCCCCTCTCCCGCGAAGCGGGAGCGATCAGAAAGTCCCTTCCTCCTCGTGCCTGGCGCGCAGGGTCAGGGTGAGGGACGTCGAGGCTTGGCTTTTAGGCCCGTTTCGACCGGCCGAGAAACCCCGCGGCGCCCAACGCCAGCCCGACGATGACCATGACACTGCCGATCCAGAACCACTTGATGTCGCCGGTCATGACGCTTCCGGGGATGAACCCGAGGCCCTGACCGGCGAACACCGCGCCGGCGAGCAGGATCAAAAGCCCGAAGATTCCGATCGCAACCCTCACGCCCTGTGTCTACCCCTTTGGGTTACGTCGACCACAAGTGTTGCCGGGGCAGCCGGGTTACACCCGGCTGCAACTTTGTCCAGCCGGCCGCCCAGCGTGGCGAGGAGCAACGATTTCGAAGATCCCATCCTTATCGGAAAGAGAGCAGCCCCGTCGCGAAGCGACCGGGCGATGCAATCAGCAAGTCCCAACCTGCCCGCGCCTGGCGCGCAGAGGGAACCATCTGGGTTCCCTCTCATATCGTTCTAAAGACCTCCGTAAACGACTGATTTCTCTTCTGTGTACTGCAGGAAAGCCTCGACGCCGTGCTCCTTCCCAAAGCCCGACTGCTTCGTCCCGCCGAAGGGCAGCTCGTCGTGCGCGATCTGAAGGGCGTTGACCCACGTGTAGCCCGCCTCCAGCTCCTGGACGGCCCTGTGGGCGGCCGCCATGTTCGCAGTCCAGATGGACGATCCGAGGCCGAACTGGGTGTCGTTCGCCAGCCTGAGGCCTTCGTCCAGGTCCTTGATCTTTCGCACCGGCAGCGCGGGCCCGAAGACCTCCTCGGTCCACATCCGCGCGCCGTCGGGGACGTTCTCGAGGATCGTGGGCTCGATGAACCAGCCCTTGTCGTAGGCGTCCCCTTTCGGGCGCCCGCCGCCGTAAAGGGCGCGCGCCCCCTTCGAGACCGCGTCCTTGATCTGGGCCTCGACCTCCGCCCGCTGGGTCTCCGTGTGCATCGGGCCCATCCGGCTGTCCTTGTCCAGGCCGTTGCCAGGCTTGAGCTTGGAGGCCCGAGCGACAAGCCTCTCCATCAGCGCGTCGTAGACAC
>DAIPXW010000365.1:0-3044 GCA_036783075.1 Candidatus Dormiibacterota bacterium
ACGCCATCGTGTTCGGTTGCGTTTCGCTGTGGGCAAAGGCCTTTGAGGGAATCGACACGAGCGGGTCCAACAACTGGTACGTCGGCAACGCGCCCTTCCAGGCGGCGCTGCTCGCGAACAGCCTGGAGTCGATGAACGCGAGCATCTCGAGCGCCATCACCTACACGCCTCCGAGCTCGGGCAGCTCGAGCGGATTCGGGGGCGGCGGGTTCTCCGGTGGCGGAGGAGGAGGCGGCGGCGGGGGCAGCTGGTAGCTCTTAAGCCTGGGCGCGCGCCGCGCGCAGAGGTTCGCCGACCTCGTTGAGGAAGCCCAGGAGCTCGCGATACGACTGCACCAACGACGTCTCGTAGTACTCGATCCCTATCTCCGCGCAGAACTCTTTCACGATCGGCTGCGCGCGACGCATGTTCACGCGCGGCATGTTCGGAAAGAGGTGGTGCTCGATCTGGTAGTTGAGCGAGCCGTACCAGAGGTCGGTGAGCGGGTGACCGCGGATGTTGCGGGCGGTGAGAACCTGCGTCCGCACGAAATCCATCCGGCTGCTGCTGTCGGTCTGCGGCATGCCCTTGTGGTTCGGGGCGAACACCGACGCCATGTAGGCGCCTCCGACGGCCTTGTGGATCAGGACGACCATCAGCGCAGACCAGGGGCCCAGGAACAAGACCATCGCCCCCAGGTACACGACAGCGTGGGTGGCGAGCAGGGCGACCTCCACCCGGCGGTAGCGCGAAGGGCCTTTGACCAGGTACGTCCAGCCGGTCACATGCATGCTCCAGGCGAGCAGGGTGGTCAGCGGGAAGAACAGGTACGCCTGGTACATGACCACCAGCCGTCCAAACCGGCGCCGCGCAAGCGCGTGATCGAGGGAGTAAGCGATCGCCCCCACCTTGATGTCGGGGTCCAGGTCCACGTCGTTTGGATTGCCGTGGTGAAGGTTGTGTTTGTGCACCCACCACCCGTAGCTCATGCCGAGGAGCAGGTCGGCGGTGATCAGGCCGACAAGGGCGTTCTTCCCGGCCGATGCAAACATCTGCTTGTGGCCGGAGTCGTGGAGCTGGTAGCCGAGCTGGCCGGACACGATGGCCAGGGCCACCGCCAGCAGCGCTTGCGCCCACACCTGCCTGACCGTGAACAAGAGGAGGAGACATCCGGCGAGCAGGAGCGTGTTGGTGGAGATGCTCAGGAAGTAGTACGCGGGTCGCTTCCGAAGTAGACCGGCGTCCTGTATGCGTTTCTTGAGCACGGCGTAGTCGCGCTGGCTGGGTGCGGGAGTCTCGACAGGGGGCGCCGAAACGTCTGTGAGCATGGCTTGCAAAGGTGTCAGTTCTCGAGGCTCAGAATGCGGCCGGTGCCATAACAGAGACCATAACAGCGGCCATAACACCTTCGCCGTTTACGATCGGTGGTCATGTCAATGGTCCGCAGCCTGGTTCGGACCAGGCCCTTTTCCGTGGCCGCTTTGGCCGTGGCCGCTTGCGCGTTGGCCTCGGTCGCCTCCCCCTGGTCGATCAGCATCCCCCCGGCCCACATCGCCCAGAGCTTCGGCTTCCAGACACCGGCGTGCTGGGTGGCCGTGCTGGCGCTGGTCGCAGCCGTGCTGGTCGACGGCGGCGCGGCCGTGGCTGCCGTCGGGATCGCGTTGGCGGTCATCGTCGCCTGGTTCGCCTGGGCGATGTGGATCGTGACGACGCCCGCGTTCACCTCGCTGCCGTTCTCGTTTGTCGGCACCGACTTGATCGGGCCGGGCTGGTACGCGGCCGCAGTTGGGCTTCTCATCGCTGCAGCCGCAGTCGCGGGCAACCTCGTCCAGCGACGCGCGAAGCCGGGCATCGACCTGTGGATCTTCACCGCCATCCCGGGCTACGGCCTGGTCCGGCTGGGCAATTGGGGCCGCGGCATGACCTTCGCGATCCTCTTCTCAGCCGCCCTGTATTTCGGTTCCACCGACTCGCCGGACCCCGCGCAGTTCGCCGATTACGGCCAGAGCGGCAACGTGCCGCCACCCATGCCACGCGGGCCGGAGTGGGTGCTGCTGGGACTGGCCGCCGTGATCTGGCTCGTCAGCATCGCCATGACCGTCTCTCACGTTCGGCGCGAGAGACGGGCCGAGCCTCTGTAAGCCGAGAGCCTCGACCGAGGGTCACCATGAGCCGATCATCCCAGGGCGGTGGCGGCCCTCTCAGCGGCCGCTCGCCGCTCCTCCAGGGCGGCGAGGGCGGCGTCCAGCTTCTCCCGGTCGCGGATGTATCCGCGCGCATCTGACTCCAGGCTCGAGAAGTAGCCCGCCAGGCGCCGGAGGGACAAGGCGTATCGTCCGGCGCCGGCCGGGTCGTTCTTGATCTGTGCTCCCACCGTCTCCCAATCCTCGAGAGCCAGACCGCTGCGCTGCTTCAAAGTCCTTCTGTACCACTGGCGCTGGAACATGCCGAGGCCGTCGAACTCGCTTCTCAGGCCCGTGACCAGGCTCTCGACCGTCGCCGCCACTTCCTGGCGCTCCGGGAGCATCGCCGCCGGCGCGACCTCGGCTGGAGCGGCCGTCGCAGCGCCACCACCGAGTCCGAGCAGCTCGAGCCCGGCGACCGCGGCCGTCTCCTGGCCGTGGAAGCGGGGCGCATGGACGATGCAGCCGGCGAGGCCGGTGCCGCATTCCTCGGCGCCCATCAGGACGCCGCCCGGCGCGCTCTGCTGGATGAAATCCGCCTCGCTCATGCCGTAGAGCGGCGCCAGCCGTGGTATCGCTGCGCGCAGGCTCGGCGTGTCCACCATGCCGGCGCCGAAACAGAAGACGGACACGCCGGAATCCCCGCCGACCTCCTGGCTGATCGAAGTGGCCAAAGAGCGCAGCGCGGCTTTGGAGGCGAAGTACGGCGCCATGAAAGGCATCCCTTCTCCCGACTCCATCGTGATGAACACGCCATGACGCCGGGCGATCATGGCGGGCAGGAAGAGCTTCGCCGCGAGAAACGCGCCTCGAAGGTTGACGGCCATCACTCGGTCCCATTCCTCGGTGGTGTAGTCGACCAGGGGTTTGGCGTAGAAGACC
>DAIPXW010000366.1:0-3020 GCA_036783075.1 Candidatus Dormiibacterota bacterium
CGTCGGCGATTCGATGCCGCGAAGCTGGTGCAGCGCGCGCGTGCCGCACGAAAGCACCAGCGACCGGGTCACCTTGCCCGCCTCGTCCAGCGTGCTGGTGATCTCGGCGATCTCGGGCATGTCGAGCTGTTTGAGGATCGCCACGGCTCTGTCTTTTTCCTCGCGAATCGGACGCTGAAAGGCTTCCCACGCGAGGTCGCGCGCCGCCTCGACCGCCTCTTTGTCGGCCGCTTCCCAGCCCTCGAGCTGCGATTCGCTCGCGACACCCGTCTCGATGATCCAGTCCCGCATGCGGGCCACGCAGTCGAAGTCGTTCTCGAAACGCAGCCTCTCCTTCGACTTGTACCGCTCGTGACTGCCGCTCGTCGAGTGGCCCTGCGGCTGCGTCAGCTCGGTGACGTGGAAAAGTGCCGGCTTGTGCTCGCGGCGGACCTTGTCGACGCCGGCGGCGTAGGTCTCGAGGAGCGCCGCGTAGTCCCACCCGCGCACGACGTAGATGTCGATGCCGGCACGGTCGTCCGGCTGGAAACCCCGCAGCACGTCCGAGATCGAGGCTTTCGTCGTCTCGGCCGTGATCGGCACCGAGATGCCGTAGCCGTCGTCCCACACCGACATCGCAAGCGGGATCTGGAGCACTCCCGTCGCGTTGATCGACTCCCAGAAAAGGCCCTCGCTGGTCGCTGCGTCGCCGATCGTTCCGAACGCGACCTCGTTTCCGTTGACCGAGAAACCGTCTTGCGCCGGCTTCAGCTGCGGGTTGTCCCGGTAGAGCTTGGAGGCGTATGCGAGACCGACCACCCGAGGCATCCAGCCCGCGATGTTGGAAACGTCCGCGCTGGAGTTCAGCATGTCGATCGACCGGGCAAACTCGCCATGGTCGTCGAGAAAGCGCGTCGCGAAGTGGTTGCCCATCTGCCTTCCGCCGGACGCAGGTTCAGCCTCGACGCTCGCGTTTCCGTACAGCTGCGCGAAGAAGGCGCGTACGTTCGACATGCGCGTCGCCCACATGAAGGTCTGGTCGCGGTAGTAGCCCGCCCGCCAGTCGCCGGGCCGGAACGTCTTCGCCATCGCGATCTGGGCGATCTCCTTGCCGTCGCCGAAGATCCCGAACGTCGCGTTGCCGCGCAGCACCTCCGCCCGCCCGACGATGCTCGCCCTGCGGCTGCTGTAGGCAAGGCGGTAGTCGGCGACGATGGTCTCGGCGGTCAGGGAGAACTTCGTGTTGCGCAGCGTCTTCGCCAGCCGGAAACCTCCCCTACCCGTGCAGAGTAGCCGCCGAAGCGGCGAAATCTACACTAGCACGCACCGCCTCGAGTTCAGCCGGTCAGTCAGGCGGTGCTGGCCTGGTCCTCGCCTGCGTCCTTCTTCCGCTGGAGCAGGCCGGGGCGGCTGGCTTGAACAGCCTGCTTCATGTGCTTGTACGCTCGCGCCACGTCCCCGCGCCTCTCGAGAATCTCGGCGTAGATGCCGTGGCACCTGAACAGCCTTTCCTGGCTGCCCAGCTTCTCGAACCCATGAATCGCAAGCTGGAACTCCTGGTCTGTCCGTTCGTGATCACCGGTCTTGTCGGCGATCCTCCCGAGCCACACGTGCGCTTCTGCGACGTTCGCCGTCTCGTGCAGTCGCTCCGCGAGCTCGAGCGCCTCGCTCGCGAACTCACCCGCCTGCTCCACGGTGCCCTCCTGCAGGCACAGCTCGCAGAGGTTCAGCAGCACCAGGCTCCGACCGAGCTGAAGGTCGCCCTCCTTGCTGAGCTCGGTCGACCGATCGAGATGCTCGCGCGCTCCGCCGGTGTCGCCGCGGGCCAACAGGATCAGGCCTAGGTTGTTCTCCGCGCGCGCGAGCGAGACCCGATCGCGCACCACCTCGAGCAGGGCGATCGAGCGCGCGGCATACCTGGACGCGGTGTCGACCTGGCCGAGCTGCTGATACGCGGACGAGAGGTCGCCGTACATCTTCGCCATCCGCCGAAGGTCGAACATCGGGCCGGCGGAGGCGATCGCGGCCTGGTAATACTCGGTGGCTTTCGCCCAATCGTGGTTCGCGACATGAGCGGCCGCGACGACGCCCAGCAAGCGCGTTTCCGTGGGCGCGGGCACCGGCTTCAAGTCGCGGCAGACCGCCAGCGCCCGTTCGGCCATCGCAAGGGCGTCCGGCTGCTGGTTCAGGTTCGCAAGACCCGCGAGGGCGCCAAGGCACTCGGCCAGCATCACGCCGTCGTTGATCGCCTCGAAGTGAGCGCGTGCCTCCGCCAGCAGACCGGCCGCCCGGTCGGGCCTCCCAGACTGGAGGTACGCGATGGCCAGGAAGTAGCGGATGCGCCCAAGCCGATAAGCGGAGCTTCCAAGGTCGAGGAGTGATTGCCCCAAGGCGATTGCATCGTCGTAGCGAGCGTCGGCGACCATGGCCTCGAGCTCCCCAAGGCGGATCTGCGTCTCATCGGTCGCGCCGGAAGGATCCGCGAGGAAGAACTCCACCGGCTTGCCCGTGCGATGCGCGATGTGCTCAAGCGTGGGCAGCGAAGGCCGGGTCCGTCCGGTTTCGATGAGATAGATCGCGGGCGCCGTGACATGTCCTTTGCCCACCTGAGCGAGGCTCAGGCCGGATTCCTGGCGCGCCTGCTTGACGGAGCCGGGCCTCAGCGTCACCCCGGGCAGGCGGCGCCGGACAGGTGGGGCGGCCGCGGTGACGTCAGCGGAGCGGCGAGGCAGCCGTCGTCCGCCGGTTTGTTGCACGAGGTGAAGCTTAAAGGAACTGCGAAACAAACATGCGTTAGTTCGCCCAGTTCAGATTGAGACCTTCGCCCCATTGACTTCAGGTGTCGCCCGATTCATTTTGAGACCGATTCGGGCCGCACGTTAAGTGGCTGGACATCCAGCGCCTGTTAAGCTACTTTACGGGCGCAGGTCGCGGTCAGAGTGCTTCCCGCCGCGGCCTGCCTCGCCTCCCCTGGCCTCCCCGCCACGCGGGGAGGAAGTCCCCTGGCCTCCCCGCCACGCGGGGAGGAAGTCCCCGCTCGC
>DAIPXW010000367.1:0-3013 GCA_036783075.1 Candidatus Dormiibacterota bacterium
GCGGCCGATGCTCGCCGCCTGGAGAGGCGACGTGATCGACTTCCTCGGCCGCCGTGGAGTCACCGCGTTCGAGGATCCCTCGAACCGGGAAATGAGGTTCGCGCGCGCGCGCATTCGCCACGAGATCCTTCCGGCCCTGGAGCGCGACCGGCCTGGCATCACCGCACGGTTCTACGCGGTGGCCTCCCGTGCCGCTTTGCTTCAGGCCCAGCTTGAGGAGCGTGCGTCGGCCGAGCTTGCCAGGGGCGGCGCGACCACCTCGGCGATGGCGTCCATGCCGGAGGGCGTGGCGGTCGAGCTGATGAAGCTTCTGTACACGGCCGCCGGCGGCGCGCAGCCGGCGCTGTCGCGCGCACATCTGGGCGCGATGCTGCGCCTGGCGCGATCGAACCAGGGGAGTCAGGGCGTCGATCTGCCCCGTGGTCTGCGTTTTCGTATCGTGGGTCAACACATGGAAGTGGTCGAGAGGTCGGGCGCACCCGTCGGCGGGGGTGAGACACGGGCCGACCTCGAGGTCAGGCCTTGCGCCGGGTGCGGCGACCCGCATGTCGCGCACCTGCGGCCGGGGCTGAGCTTGCGTCTCGGGTTCAGGAGGCCCGGGCTCCGCATGCGGCCCGCGGGCGGGCGCGGCACGCGAAAGCTGCAGGACATCATGGTCGACGCGCGAGTCCCCCGCGAACAGAGGGACGCGTGGCCGCTGGTCTTCGCGGGCGAGCGGCTGGCCTGGGTACCGGGCATCGCGGTGGACTCCGAATTTGTGAGCCACGCCGGCGATCCCGCCATGCATGTCGCGATCTCGCCGATGCCGGTCCGCTGGAAGGCGAAAGTTGCTAGGCTAGAAACGCCGATCAGCCCTCGAGGAGAGTCGAGTTGAGTCGTTTCCCCCGCTCCAGCCTGTTTTATTTCGCACTGGTCGTCGTCCTCGGCCTGGTGTTCTATTTCACGTGGCAATCCCTCCAGGGCGGAGGGACGTCGAACGACTGGCACTTCTCCACGCTGATGTCCAACGCGGCGTCGGGCGACGTCAAGTCGCTCGAGATCAACGGCACCGATGGCATCGCCACGGACATCGACGGCAAGAAGCACAACGTGGTCCTTCCCGACACGACCGGCAGCCCCGCGTGGCTCACCGAGCTTCAGAACGACAAGGTCGATTACTACTTCGACAAGAACAACAGCGGCGGCTACCTGGTGAGCGTGCTGCTGCCGAACATCATCCTGGTCATCCTGATCGCCGCCTTCATGTGGTGGGTCCTCCGCCAGACCCAGAGCGGCAACAACCAGGCGATCTCCTTTGGAAGATCGCGGGCCCGGATGATCGCCGGCGACAAGCCCGCCATCACGTTCGCCGACGTGGCTGGGGTGGACGAAGCCAAACAGGAGTTGACCGAGATCGTCGAGTTCTTGAGGTATCCGGAGAAGTTCGTCGCCCTTGGTGCGCGCATCCCCAAGGGCTGCTTGCTCGTTGGACCTCCGGGAACAGGCAAGACACTGTTGAGCAAGGCTGTGGCCGGTGAGGCGGGGGTTCCGTTCTTCTCGATCTCCGGCTCAGAGTTCGTCGAAATGTTCGTCGGCGTCGGCGCGAGCCGCGTGCGCGACCTGTTCGACCAGGCCAAGAAGAACTCGCCCTGCATCGTGTTCGTCGATGAGATCGACGCCGTCGGGCGCCAGCGCGGCGCGGGTCTCGGCGGCGGCCACGACGAGCGCGAGCAGACCCTCAACCAGCTGCTCGTCGAGATGGATGGTTTCGACACGAACACCCACGTCATAGTGATCGCGGCCACCAACCGCCCCGACGTGCTCGACCCGGCGCTGTTGCGCCCGGGGCGTTTCGATCGCCACGTCACGCTGGACCGGCCGGACATCAAGGGGCGGCGCGCGATCCTCGACGTTCACGCTCGCAACAAGCCTCTCGACTCCACGGTCGACCTCGACGTGCTCGCCCGCCAGACGCCTGGCTTCAGCGGCGCCGACCTGTCCAACCTGATCAACGAGGCGGCTATCCTGGCCGCCCGCGCCAACAAGAAGGTGATCGGGATGGACGAGCTCGAGGAGGCGATCGCGCGCGTGATCGCGGGGCCCGAGCGCAAGAGTCGCCGCATCTCAGACCACGAGAAGGAGATCATCGCCTACCACGAAACCGGTCACGCGCTGGTGATGAAGGCTCTGCCGCACACGGACCCGGTGCACAAGGTGTCGATCATCTCGCGCGGCATGGCCCTCGGCTGGACCATGAGCCTGCCCGAGGAGGACAAGTACCTCATCTCACGTGACGAGCTGATGGACCAGATCGCTGGGATCATGGGTGGACGCGTCGCCGAGGAGATCGTGTTCGGAGACATCACCTCGGGCGCGGAGAACGACATCCAGAAAGCGACCCAGATGGCGCGCCGCATGGTCACGCAGTGGGGCATGTCGGACAAGCTCGGAACGGTGGCGATGGGTCACCGCGAAGAGCTGGTCTTCCTCGGTCGCGACCTCGGCGAGCAGCGGAACTACTCGGAAGAGGTCGCGGCGATCATCGATGAGGAGATCCGAAGCATCGTGGATCACGGCTACCAGACGGCGAAGACGATCCTGACCCAGCAGCGCGGCAAGATGGACGCGGTCGTCGAGCAGCTGAAGGTGGTCGAGACGCTCGATGCCAAAGAGCTTGACGAGATACTCGCCCGCGAGGCGCCGGAATCGCCGGCCGCCAGCTCGACCGCTTCCTAGCACGCCTGATCCGCGGCGCCCGGCGCGCCTGATCGTCGTCGGCCGGGGCAACCTCGGCCGCACGCTCGCCAGGGCGTTCAGGTCAGCCGGCCGGCCGGTCCAGCTGCGCCCGGCCAGGGGCGGCACCGACGTGTTGGTCCGTGGTTTGAGATCTGCAGGGATAGCGATCGTCTTCCTCACGGTTCCGGACGATGCCCTGCGCGCCCTGGCGGCCGACCTGGCGCGGGCCGGCTCGCACATCCCGCGCACGGTCTCCTTCGTCCACGCGAGCGGCGCGGCACCGCTGAGCGCACTCGAG
>DAIPXW010000368.1:0-3013 GCA_036783075.1 Candidatus Dormiibacterota bacterium
CGGCCGCTGCCGCCAGCAAAGTCTCCAGGGAGCCCGAGATGTCGGCCAGCTTCGGGCGCGCGCCGTGGAGCCGCTCGTGAACGACCTCGATCGCTTCGAGCCCCTCGATCTCAGCGCGCAGGTCGGCGATGGCCTCCGCCCGCTCGACGTCGCCAAGGTCCAGGTCGAGCAGCCTGCCCATCGCGCCGTCCTCGATCAGCACCGAGTACGCGAGCGCCGCCACCGACAGCCGGTCCGCGCGGCCGAGGAGGCGTTGGCGGGTGACCATCGCCGCGTGCAGCGTGTCGAGCTCGGACTCGGTGAGGAACGCCATGTAGCTCGGCTCGACCCGCGCCTCCTGCGGAGCATCGCCTCCCCAGGGCAGCGGATAGCGCGCCGCGTCGCGCGCCGCGAGCGCGTACATCAGGCGCCGCATCACGCGAAGCAGGGGCCGGCTGTTTTCGCGCGCATGCGAGCGCAGGCGGCCGAGCGTTCGCGCCCCGACGCCACCAAGGCTCGACGCGAGGGCGCCTTCGAACGCGTCCGGGTCGTCAGGGCGGCGCAGCGACTCCAGGTAGCCGACCAGAAAGCGCACGACCTCGTTGCGCGACGTGGCTCCGGACCCGCGCACCTCATACGGCAGGCCGAGGGCGCGCAGCGCCTCCTCGAACGGCGCGCCCAGCGCTGTCGTGCTGCGCAGCAGGATCGCGAAGTCGCTGTGACTCAGCGCGGGGTTCTCGGCGTGCAGCCGCTTGATCTCTCGCGCCACGAAGAAGGCCTCGTCGACGGGGTCGCCCTCACGCGCCACGACCACCGCCGGCGGACGCGGGTTACCCACGGCACGCAAGCGGCGTGGCTCTCGCCCGGGGTGCGTCGCGGCGAGGAGCCGCTCGCCGCCGTCGAGCGCCTCTTGCGAGCAGCGGCGGCACTCGTCGAGCAGGTGCGTCGAGCCGCCGTAAACCTTGTGGAAGTCAGCGGTCAGCAACCGCGGGACCGTCCCGCGAAACCCGTAGATCGACTGGTCGGGGTCGCCGACGACCACCAGCCTGGGGCGTTTGTCGGGCGGCGCGATCAGCTGCAGCAGCTCGAACTGCGCGGGGTCGACGTCCTGGAACTCGTCGACCAGGACCAGGCGGAATCGTGCGCTGAGGTCGTCCCGCAGGACGCGATTCGACTGAAGCAGCTCGATGGCGCCGGATATGAGGTCGCGAAAGTCGAGCATTCGCGATCGCTGGAGCCGGTGCTGGTAGGCCTGGTAGACCGAAGCCAGCACGCGAAGACGTTCGCTGGCGCTCGCCTCCGCGGCGAGCAGCAGCGCCGACGGGTGGACGAGGTTCTGCTTCATCAGCGCGACGAAGGCCAGCACGTCCCGCGTGAAAGCCTCCGAGCGGCGCACCCCCTCCAGCGGCCCGAGGTCCGCGGAATCCAGCTCGGAGAGGACGGTCCGCATGACGATCCACTCCTGGAACCCGTTGAGCAGCAACCGGTCTCGATCCGGCGAATGCTCGCGCAGCAGGCGGGCGCAGAAGCTGTGGAAGGTAGAGATCCACGCCTCGCCGTACTCGTCTTTCAATCGCTCGTCGATGCGACCCGACAGCTCATCCGCTGCTCCGGTCGAAAACGTGAGGACGAGAATCTCCCCGCGCCCGGCCACGCGCTCACGCACCGCTTGCTCGTATAGATCGACGAGCGCGTGTGTCTTGCCGGTGCCCGGTCCGGCGAGCACACGAAGTGGTCCGGCGATTTCCTTGATGTCGAGTGGCAACGGTTCCCCTGGGGTGGCGCGCGGGCGACCTGATTATGCGGGGGCCCGGGTCCTCAAGTCTGCCGAGCCCGTTAAGGGCCGCCAGGCCGCCACCATGATCCCGCCGAGCAGGACGAACTCGAGCAGCGGCCAGCGATTCAGTCCCGGGCTGAGCCCGTTCACGAAGAGGAAAGGGCTGGCGAGCGCCCAACCCACCGCGAGGGGAACTCTCCACGCGGGCGCCGGACGCTCCTCCCAGGCCATCCAGGCGGCCGCGGCGAGCAGGCACAGGTCCGAGGCATGCAGGTAAGGGGAGACGAGGAGAGAACCGACGATCCCTATCGGCATGACGAGGCCGGGCGTTCTTCGCAATCGAAACGACGTCACGAGCACCGCCACGAGGATGACTCCGCGGAGGGCGAATCCGACCGCGCCGTCGGCGCCGACCGCGCCCTTCAGCGTCAGCGCGTCGGCACCGCTGGGCAGCGGGGCACGCAGCTGCGTGAGGTACGCCGACAGACCGTCGGGCCCCAACGTCAGCGCGGCGATCACGGCGAGCAAGATCCCGGCCGCCACCCACGCCGCGAACGCGCGATACCGGCCCGCGACGAGCAGCACGATGGGAACGAGCACGGCCGTGTTCGGTTTCAGGAGAATCACGGCCAGGGCGAGCCCGGCGGCGAAGTCATGGTCGTCACGCAGCAGCCGCCACGCGACGACCACGCCGGCCGCGACGAGCGGCACGACCTGGCCGAGGTTCACGGCGTGCAGCACCCACCACGGAGCGAGGGCCGCGCCGACACCGATCCATCTCATGAGCCCTCGGCTCTCGGCGGACCAGGCGAGCGCGACCGCAAAGGCCGCCAACCCGACCACCGCCCAGATTGCGTAGGCGACGGCGTATGGAAACGGGACCAGCGCGGCCGCGAGCCACGCGACGGTCGGCGGGCTGAGAAAGGGCTGCGTCCAGCCGGCGGGCGCTAGCCGGTTCTGCGCCACGGCGACCGCCGCCTGGTCGTAGACGTGCGCCCAGCCTTGCTGCAGTCCGACCTGGGCGGCCGCCTCGTACGTGTGGAAATCGATCCCGATCATCTCCGGCCGGTGGAACACGTCGATCACGAGAGCGACCGACACCACCGCGATCCCGACCCACGACAGCACCGTCCGGATCCGCATTCACCGCTGACCCTAGCGCAGCGGCCGGAAGTCAAACTAGTCTCGCCTTGCGAGCCCTGAGAACCCGGCGGATCCTGTGGGCGGGGCTGTTCGGGGTCACCATCGCGATCGCGC
>DAIPXW010000369.1:0-3011 GCA_036783075.1 Candidatus Dormiibacterota bacterium
GCAGCTCGAGACCATCCAGCACGCGTCCGGCGAGCTGATCGGCCGCCTGCTCCCGGGGCTGGACGACCTGCACAAGGCGCTGGACCACAAGCCCGACGCGATCGACGAGGCCTGGGCGAAAGGCCTTGAGCTGAGCGTGCGCAAGCTCGAGGAGGCGCTCGGCGCCCACGGGCTCGAAGCGATCGACGCGGTCGGCGCGCGGTTCGACCCCAAGCTCCACGAGGCGATCGGCTACGAGGAGTCTTCGGAGCACCCGGAGGACACCGTCACGTCCGAGCTTCGCCGCGGCTACCGCCTGCGCGACCGGGTCGTGAGGCCGGCGCTGGTCAAGGTGGCCCGCCCGCCGGCGCTCCCGGCATCCGACAGCAACACCGCCGACTGACCTTGGCGGTCAAGCGCGACTACTACGAAGTCCTTGGCGTGGGCCGCCAGGCTTCGCCCGACGACCTCAAGCGCGCGTTTCGCAAGATCGCGATGGACTCACACCCCGACCGCTTCCCCGACGACGCCGCCGCGGCGGCCCGGTTCAAGGAGGCGAGCGAGGCGTACAACGTTCTGTCGGACCCCGGGCGGCGCCGGACCTACGACATGTTCGGGCACGCCGCAGTGGAGGCGGGCGCCGGCCCCGCCGTCGACTTCTCCGACATGCCTTTCGGGGACATCTTCGACACCTTCTTCGGCGGCGGGCGGTCGCGGCGTGACCGGTCCAACCGCGGGGACGACCTCCGCTACGACCTGACGATCACTTTCGAGGAGGCGTTCACAGGGGTCGAGAAGCAGGTCGACGTCGCGCGGCTCGCCGCATGCGATCGCTGCTTGGGCAGCGGCGCTGAACCCGGCACAGGGGACGAGACGTGCCCGACATGCCGCGGCGCGGGCCAGATCCGGCGCCAGGCCCAGTCGATCTTCGGCGCGGTGGTCACCACCACCACCTGCCCGACTTGCGGCGGGGCCGGGCGCCTTCTGAAGAATCCCTGCTCGCAGTGCAGGGGCCAGGGTCGCGTCGAGAAGGCCAGGCGGCTCGCGGTCAAGATCCCGGCGGGGGTCGACACCGGCTCGCAGATCAGGCTCAGCGGGGAAGGGGAGGCGGGCGTGCGCGGCGGCCAGCCCGGGGACCTGTACGTCGTGCTGAGGGTCAAATCGCACGCGCACCTCGCGCGCCACGACCAGGACGTCGTGTACGAGCTGCGCGTCAACATGGTGCAGGCGGCGCTCGGCGACCGCATCGAGATACCGACACTCGAGGGCCAGGTCGAGATCGCGATCCCGGCCGGAACACAGAACGGTCAGTCGTTCCGCCTCGCCGGCCGGGGCATGCCGGACGTTCGCGGCGGCCGGCGGGGCGACCAGTACGTGGTCGTCCAGGTGGTCATCCCCAAGGACATGACCGCCGAGCAGAGGGCGCTGCTACGCAAGGTCGGCGGGCTGACCGGCAAGCCGGAGAAGGTGTCAAAGGGCTTCTTCGAGAAGCTGCGCGACGCGATTTCGCTCGAATAGCTGAGTTTCGCCGCGCGGGACTTAGACTTCCGATTCGCGATCCGTGCGTTCTGATGCAGCAAGGGGTGGGTGGTATCGCGCCGCCGTGATGGTGGCGTTGTTCGTGCTGCTGACCGGATGCACGCGCCCTCAGGGAACGACAACGTTGCGAAACATCACCGCGTCGCCGTCTCCCATCGCCGCCCACGAGCCGCTCACCATCACCGACGTCGCGATGCACAACGGCGAGGTCGGGCTGGCGTTCGCGCCGATCACACTGGCGGCGACCGGAGGAGTGACCCCGTATCACTGGACGGTCAGCGTCGGCTCCCTGCCCGGCGGCCTGGCGCTGTCGCCCGAAGGCGTCATCTCCGGCACGCCGCTCTCGAACGGTTTCTTCCAGTTCGGGGTCCAGGTCTTCGACGCCGACAGCGACACCGCCGGCCTGCCGCGGACGATCGGGATCGTGCCGCAGCTGACCGCCACGCTGGTCCCGGCCTGCGCCACCGAGTGCGACGTGGAGCTCGGCTGCGTCACGGTCTGCGGGACCTTCGGGCAGGTGAGCGGCGGCGCCTCGCCTCTGACCTACAAGCTGACCAGCGGACCGCTGCCGAGCGGTACGTCGCTGTCGGGAATGTCTCTGAAAGGCACGTTCACAGGCCTTCCCGGCCGGTTGTCGTTCACGGTCCAGGTCACCGACGCTTTTGGTATCACAGCTACGCTCATCCCGACGTTCAACATGATCCCGCACATCTCGTTTGCGGGAGGCACAGTCACCTGTCCGTACAACGGCTGCACCGTGCCGTCGACGCTCCCGTACCAGGGCGGCTCTGGGACACCTGTGGTGCAGGTGGCCAGTTGGACGACGAGTTGTCGTACCTGCTTCAAGCCTCTTACAGTGCCGACTGTTACGGTAAGCGGCAGCGAAGTGGTGATCAACGTGCCGCCCTCCCAGGGTGGCAGTGGCTACACGGCCACTCTGACCCTGATGCTGAGGGATAGCAACCTCTGCGCCGCCGGCAGTCACTGCTCGGTTTCGACACCCGTGAACGTTGTCGTCCAGGCAGGCTGAGGTCCTAGTTCTCAGCCAAATCCCAGGTTTGCGGCATAACTTGGCGTCCATCCGGGTAGTTATTAGGTTCGGCAGTTACTTCGACCCGTACATAAGAAAGGAAGAGAGTGGCTAAGACGATCGATCTCGAACTCACCCGCGCCGAGGTGGAGGTGCTGGAGCTGGAGGCCCGCCTGAGGGTGGTGCCCATGAACGACAACCAGCTGGCCGACGCCCTGAAGACCGCCCTGGCGGCCAAGAGGGAGCGCCTGTCCAAGCTCCGGACCCTGAACGCGGCCGCCGGCCGGGTCCGGCAGTCGGACAAGGACGACAAGGTCAACCCGCTCCTCGCGGGCCGCCGGCCGCCCCTGAAGCGCACCGTCCCCCAGCGCCCCCAGGCCAAAACCGGCAAGTAGACCGCGTCTCGGTCGGCCCTCACCCTGACCCTCTCCCTGAGACGGGAGAGGGAAAACTGGCCCCGCAG
>DAIPXW010000370.1:0-2995 GCA_036783075.1 Candidatus Dormiibacterota bacterium
CGGCTCGCAGCCCGACCTGGTGCTCGTTGACTGGGTGCTGCCGGACATCAGCGGCACAGAGGTCATTCGCGAGCTCCGGCGCCAGGGCTTGATCAGCCCGATGGTCATGCTGACCGCACGTACCACCAAGATGGATGAGGTGATCGGCCTCGAGGTCGGCGCCGACGACTACATCACCAAGCCGTTCGACTCCCGCCTCCTCGCCGCCCGGATCAACGCACACCTGAGGCGCTCCGCGCTCGCCGAGACCGGAGGCGGGAGGGAGGGCGTGCTCAGCATCGGTGCGCTCCAGATCGACAACGCTGCGCGGCGGGTGAAGATCGCCGACCTCGAGATCCCGCTGACGATGACGGAGTTCAATCTCCTGGCGGTGCTCGCCGCCAACCCCGAACGCGTGCTGACCCGGGCCCAGCTCCGTGACAAGGTGTGGGGTTACCCTCACGACCTGGACGACCACTCGGTCGACCCGCACGTGCAGCGGCTGCGCCGCAAGCTCTCGGACCACGCGAACAGCGGGGTGAACCTCGAGGCCGTACCAGGCCTCGGTTACCGTCTCTCGATCAAGTCCGCCTGAAGGTGTGACCTGACAACCAAGGAGGACCTTGAAGTCTTCGGACCGGTGGCCAGTGACCTGGAGATCGTCGAGGCTGCCCTGCGGAGCGAGATCGACGAAGATCCGGCCGAAGTTGCGGAGCCGATGCACGATCTTTTCGAGGCAGGCGGGAAGCGCCTGCGCCCGGCGCTCGTGCTGCTGTCCGCCAGCTGTGGGAGGTACGACCTGGATCGGCTGATCCCCGCCGCGATGGCGGTCGAGCTAACCCATGCGGCGACCCTCGTGCACGATGACGTCATCGATCGCTCCGCGACGCGCCGCGGAAGGCCCACCATGGCGGCTTCGCTGGGCGATGAGCCCGCGATCGTGATCGGTGACCACTACTTCGCGAAGGCGTATGAGCTGGCGGCGCGCACCGAATCAACCGAGGTGGTGGCCATCCTCGCCCGCGCCGTGATGGACATCTGCGCTGGTGAGGTGAGGCAACAGGGAATCCGATTCCTGTACAGCACGGATCAGGCCGAGTACATGGGCCGCATACGGGCCAAGACGGCGACCCTGCTGGCAGCCTCGTGCGAAATTGGCGCGCTGCTCGCGAAGCTTGAGCCAGGACCACGCGAGGCTTTACGTGATTACGGTCAGCTGCTGGGCATCGCGTTTCAGATCGCGGATGACGTTCTCGACTACACCGAATCGGAACAGGAGATCGGAAAACCGATCAGTCACGACATCGCCGAGGGCTTTGCAACACTTCCTCTGATGCTTGCCGCGAAGGAAGGTCAAACCGCACAGCGGCTCGACGATCTTCTTCATGATGGACGCAAGCTCTCGGCAGAGGAGGCGGCCGAGGTCGTCGCCCTCGTCCGCGCGAGCGGTGCGCCGAAGGAAGCGCTGTCGATGGCGGCGGAGTATTCGTCTCTCGCGCTGAAGCAGCTCGAATCCCTCCGACCAGGCGCCGCTCGCGATGCACTGGCGTCCCTCACCGACTACGTGGTATCCCGAAAGCTCTAACCTGTCACCGTGTCCCGCGTGGGGATGGAAGCATGAGCATCGTCAAGCTCGTGGGTGTCGGTCCAGGGCATCCGGGCCTCGCGACCCTTCAAGCGGTCGAGGCCATAAAGGAAGCCGACGTGATTCGCGTCTACGACGGCTGCGGTGCGGGTCTGATGCATTTTGCCGCGATGGAGGCGGACGTCGCGCCGCTTGAATCGGTCGACGAGGTGGTGCGCCTTTCGCGCGCCGGACGCAGGGTCACGGTGCTCTTTCCCGGTAACCCCTACGCGTTCTCCAACGGCAGTGCCGTGGCGGAGAAGCTCGAGCGCGCGGGCATCGACTTCGAGGCGGTGCCGGGCCTGATCGTCGAGCTCGCCGCGCCCGTGATGAGCGGCATTCCGCTGACCATCGAAGGGCTCTCGGCCTCGATCGGTTTCGGACTGGTCAAGGGTGGCGAGACGGTCGTCCTGCGCTTGGCGTCAGGTTGGTGGGAGTCGGGCATCACGGCGCTTCTCGCCGACGGCCGCCCGCCCGAGACTCCGTCGGCGTTGATCCTGAACCCCGGACAGTCGGGCCAGCACAGGGTGAGCGCCCCGCTGGGCGAGCTGGCGCGCAAAGCGGCGACCTACGGTTTGAGAGGCGACGCGCTGCTCGTCCTCGGTCCCGGTGTCGATATGGCCGACCGGCTCGACACCATGGCCAAACGGCCGCTCCACGGGCGGCGGATCCTCATCACGCGCGCCCGCCACCAGGTCGACCCGTTCCGCCGCGAGCTCGTCGATCTCGGCGCGTCCGTGGTCGAGATTCCCACGATTCAGATCCAGGCCATGCCGATGGACGACCGGGTGCGCAACGCTATCGCCCACCTGGAAAGCACCGCGCTGGTGATCTTCGCGTCCGCGAACGCGGTCAACATCTTCTTCCAGATGCTGCTGGCGGCCG
Organism: Candidatus Dormiibacterota bacterium; assembly: GCA_036783075.1. Lineage (GTDB taxonomy): Bacteria > Chloroflexota > Dormibacteria > Dormibacterales > Dormibacteraceae > Palsa-870. The sequence continues at coordinate 2,489 of DAIPXW010000370.1, forward strand.
GCAAAGACGCCCGCGCGCTGCACCGCTCGAAGCTCTGTGCCATCGGTCAGGAAACCGCCGAATCCCTGGAGACACACGGCCTCCGCCCCGAGCTCGTGACCTCCGAGTACACGGCAGAGGGGCTGGCCAAGGCCCTCGAAGGCTGGGAGATGGCTGGAATGCGCGTCGTGGTGCCCCGAGCGGAGGTGGCGCGCGACGCACTACCATCCCTCCTTGCCAAAAGAGGTGCGGAGGTCGAGATCCTTCCCGTTTACCGAGCCATGTGCCCGCCCGAGGCGGGTGTGGCGCTGCTGCGCCTGTTCAACAACGAGGGCGTCGACGTGATCACGTTCACCAGCTCGTCCACCGTGTACAACTTCGTCCGCGCGTTCCCAGAAGACCGCCTTCCGGCGATCCTGGGCGACGCTGAGGTCGCCTGCATGGGACCAGTCACGGCGGACACAGCGCGCAAGTTCGGGCTCGAAGTCTCCATCGTGGCGCGCGAGTACACGACGCACGGGCTGGTGC
>DAIPXW010000371.1:0-2995 GCA_036783075.1 Candidatus Dormiibacterota bacterium
AGCTTGGGGTGCACACCCTGCTTCGCGTCGGCACCTGCGGCGCCGCGCAGCCCGAGATCAAGATGGGCGATCTTGTGATAGCCCTGGGCGCGGTTCGCACGGAGGGGACTCCGAACGGCTACGTGCCGGCGGAATACCCCGCGGTGGCCTCACTGGACCTTGTCAACGCGCTCGTCGAGTCTGCGCAGGCGTCCGGCGCCGCATATCACGTCGGGATCATCCGCTCGGTCGACGCGCTCTACTCGGACCTCATGCCCGACACCATGCCGAGGCCGCACCTGCGGGACGAGCTCGAGATGTGGTCGCGTGCGGGAGTGCTCAGCAACGATATGGAAACCTCGACACTCTTCGTCGTCGCGCGGCTCAGGAAGCTTCGCGCGGGAACGATCAACCTTTGCGTCGACGAGCTGGGCGCCGGGGAGATCCACCACCTCGACCCGTCGTACATGGACCGCATGCTGAAGGTGGCCGTGGACGCCCTGCGGCGCCTGATCAAGAAGGACGCGCTTGCCGCTCAGCGTAAGTAAGCACCCCCTGGTCCTGGACAGCCTCGCGGGTCTCCGCGATCGCACCACGCCCCCGGAGGAGTTTCGCAATCTCGCGCGCAAGCTCATCTCCCTGCTGCTCTACGAGGCGACGGCCGACCTACCGGTCCGGCACTCGACCGTTGACACCCCGTTGGCCGAGGCCGCGGCGACGCTGGTCGAGCACGAGGTGGTCGCGATCCCGGTGCTGCGAGCGGGCCTTGGCATCCTCGGGCCGGCGCTGGAGCTGCTGCCGCGCGTGAGCGTCGGCTACATCGGCCTCGAGCGCGACGAGCTGACGGCTGTCGCGCGCATCTACTACAACAAGCTGCCGCCGCTCGAAGGCAAGGTGCCCCTGCTGCTCGACCCCATGCTCGCCACCGGCGGCTCCGCCGCGCAGGCGCTCGACCTGATCAAGGAGGCGGGGGGTCGCGACCCGCGCATGGTGTGCGTCGTCGCCGCGCCGGAGGGGGTCAAGGTGCTCGAGCAGCGGCATCCGGAAGTCCGCGTGTTCGCCGCCGCGCTAGACGATCACCTAAACGATCGCGCATACATCGTGCCGGGCCTCGGAGACTTCGGCGACCGCCTCTTCGGAACCGGTTGATCCGCCCGCCCTTGGCGGCGGCAGGGCAGGGCCCAATGGCCCAAAGGTAGAGGGCGTCCCGCCCCTGGTGGGCGCGGTCAAGCGGACGCATCTTTAAATGCGCTCAGCCGGCGTCGAGTCGGGAGCTTGGCGGCGATGCTGAACAGGAGGCTGAGGATGGCATCCAAGCGCAGACCTGCACGGGCGGCGTCGATCAAGCGAGCACCGACCTCGAAACCAGCGGCCGCGACCCGGCCCTCCACCGGCGCTGCGGCACGAGCAACACGCCTGTTGAAGGCAGACGCAGCCTTGCGGGTTGCGTCCGGCCTGGACAGCCAGGCTCAAGCGGACCGGCTGGCAGCGCGCGGCGAGCGCGCCGCCCGCGTGGCGATTCAAGATCTTGGTGAGGGTGCCGTCCTCACAGAAATTGCGGAGGACATCAGCGCACTGAGCGAAGCTGCGACCGCGCTCAGCCTCAGTGAGGTCGAACGCGGGATGGAACTGGCTGCCATGGCCGGCCAGATCGGGACGGTAGCGGACACGGTTCGAGTCATGGGCATGGAGTCGCTGGGGAGATTCCTCAACGATATGAGCCTTCGAATGCGGGCCATGGCAGTTCGCGACATGCTCGAGTCTCAGGATGGGCGTGGCTTGGCGCGGGCGATAGGCGACGCAGGCGCCGGCGTCGGCGCCCTGGGAGAGAGTGAGCTGGCCGCGGGCATGGCTGAGCTGGCGAGCGCACAAGATGCCGCCGACGCGAGTGAGCTCGCAGCCAAGGTGGGCGCCCGCGAGATAGCCTCGGGCCTGGTCGAGGAGGCTGCAGCCGACACCGGGGCGAAAGCCGGCGCAGAGGTGGTCACCGGACAGGGACGCGGAGTGGCCAAACGCCCGGCTTCCAGGACTGGAAACAGGGCCAGCCGCTAGCCGAACCTCGCTTCGTATGCGACCTGGTTGCACCGGGTCAGCTCTTCTTCGGTCAGACCCATTCCGGCGGCGAGCTCGAACTCGCGGCTGAGCGTGGTGCCGGCCACGGTTCGCGAGTCCGTGCTGATCGTGCAGCGGACGCCGGCGCGAACCAGCTTGGGCAGCGGATGGGCGGCCAGCGATGCGACCGCTTTGCACTTCCAGTTGGCGGTCGGACACAGGTCGAGCACCACGCTCTCGCTGCGCAGCCGCTCGACGATCCGCGGGTCGCGGGCCCCGATCACGCCGTGGGCGATGCGCTCAACTCCAAGCGAGAGCGCCTCTTCGACGCTCGACGGCTCGCCCGCCTCTCCGGCGTGGCATGTGAGCCAGAGGCCCGCCGCCTTCGCCGCCTTCGAACGCCGGTCGCTGCGGGGACGCCGGGTAGCGCACCTCGTCGCCGGCGAGGTCGAAGCCGACGACCCCGCGTCCCGCGAACCGGCCGGCGGTTCGAGCCAGCTCCACGTTCTGCTCGGGCGTGTGCTGCCGCATGGCGCACACGATGGCGACGGCCTGCAGGGGCGCGCCTTTGAGGCCGGCCAGGACAGCCTCGATCACGTCCGGGACCTTGAGTCCCTTTCGCGTGTGCAGCGCCGGCGCCCAGCGCACTTCGAGGTAGTCAACGTTGTCGGCCGCTGAGTCCACGCACAGCTCGCGGGTCACGCGCTCCAGCGCTGCCGCCGTCTGCATAACCGCGATCGCATCGTCGAAGTACGCGATATACGCGGCCTGGGAAGGGCAGTCGGCGGGCGCGGTCATGCGCAGGGGTCGCGGCAGGTCGAGGCCTTGCTCTCGCGCCAGCTCCTCCGCGGTCGACGGCCGAACGGCGCCGTCGAGATGGCAGTGCAGCTCGGCTTTGCGCCAGTCGACGTACTTGGAGCCGGTCGTTATGTCAGCGAGAAGATGTGAGGCAGCTCGCGGTACA
>DAIPXW010000372.1:0-2990 GCA_036783075.1 Candidatus Dormiibacterota bacterium
TCGCCGGGCAGTCGCATGACCTGATGCTCGAGCCCGACTGGGAGAAGGTGGCGCTGCGGATCCACGAGTTCGTACAGGCGAGGACGGCAGCGGTCAAGGTCTGAGCCTCAACGGGAGGGAGCTGACGTGCCGCAAAGCCGGCGTTTGGAGCCGCTCCCGGGCAGCCGATCGCGCGCGTCGCGAGCGACTGTCCCGAGGCGGATCGAGCACGAAAGTTGCTTAGCTGGTCGCTCCGACCTTCGTGTCGTGGTGAATGACTTCTCCGTCGTGCCATTCCGGCTCAGCGGCCAGGAGCTCCTTCATCTGATGGAAGCGTTTGTCCTGCTCCGGTGAGTCCGCGAACTTCTTGTACGCGCTCTTGCTCTCGAAGATGGTGCTGATGAAATGAACGTTCGGGTCAGCGTCGGACTTGAATACGTAGGTCGCGACGTGCCCCTCGCGGCCGGCCTGCGGTCCCTCCATCAGCTGCATGACTTTTTCCTCGGCGCCTGGCTTCAGCTTCATCTTGGCTACTGTTCCGTACACAGCATTCTCCTCGCCCATAGGGCGACCCCAGCGGGGGCTTGACGTCTGGCGGCACACCTGGGCGGCCCTCCGGCCACCTGTCCTTCGACTCTACGCGCGCAAGCCGGCACGTGCCAAAGCGCACCGACCTGATCGCTTCTCGGTTGCGACACGGGCCTCTTGTTATTTATTGCTTTGACTGCCGGGTCGCCGCTATGGACAGGACCCTGGGCGGGCGTTACCGTGACCCTGAGGGGTGTGGGCGAACTGGCCGTACGGCTTCAGTCGATCGTGTTCGGTGCGGGCGAGGATCCGGGGACTAGACGCGTCTGCGGGCCCCTCGTGAGCGACCGGCGGAGCGACGTCACCCTCGTCCAGCTCGTACTTGGGCTGCGGAGCTAGCTCGGAGATGCCGATTCACGAGATCAACGGCCAGTGGATCCACTACCACGACACGAGCGGCACCATCGGACCCCTCGTCCTGGCGCATGGGTTGCTCATGGATCACGAGATGTTCGCCCCGCAGATCGCTGCTCGTCCCTCCCGGTTACGGATGATCACGTGGGACGCCCGCTGCCACGGCCAGACCGAAACCACGGACAACCCGTTCACCTACTGGGACCTGGCTGACGACCTGAGAGGGCTGCTCGACCATCTCGGCGTCGAACGGGCGATGATCGGCGGGGTGGGCCAGGGTGGCTTCGTGGCTCTCCGCTTTGCGCTCAAATATCCCGCGCGGGTCAAAGCCCTGATCCTGCTCGACACCCAGGCCGGTGCGGAAGACCCCCGGAAGATCGCGACCTATGGCGCGATGCTCGAGGTGTGGGAGGCCGACGGGTTGAACGACGAACTGGCGGAGAGGATCGCCACGACCATCCTCGGCAGCGAGTGGCCGGGCCGTGAGGCGTGGATTGCGAAGTGGCGGCAGCAGCCCCGTTCGCTGCTGCGCCCCGCGTTCAACGCGCTGGTCGGTCGAGAGGACATCCATGATCGGCTCGGTGAGATCAAGGCCCCTGCCCTGGTGATCCACGGCAGCGCCGACGCCGCGATCGACCTCGAGCTGGCTCAGCGGCTGTGCTCCGAGCTGGCCAACTGTCAGCAGGTGATCACGATCGAAGGAGGCGGCCACGCCTCCAACCTGACTCACCCGGAGCTGGTGAATCTGGCTCTGCTGCAGTACCTGTCCCAACTCACTGTCGGGTTACCCCGAGGAGCCGAGCGGCGTGCATCCAGCCGGCGCTCCAACCTCGTGCGCCGAGCCGGTGAGAGGCGGGAGAAAGCCCGCGCCTGCGCCGGCCGCCGGGTCGTCTTTGCCTCCGACAGGCGTATGGCGGAACGGCGGGTGCTGGAGCGCCGCGGATCCTGGTCGGTTCGCAGTCACCAGACGGCCGGCTCCTAGACGAACATCCCCGCCTGTCGAAGGCCTGCCTTCAGGCCGATTACGGCGGCAGCGGGACGAAGTTCTTCCTCTGAGCCCGCACGAACAGAGGCAATGAAGCGAAGACGATGACTGGCAGCAACCAGACCGCCAGGTCGAAACCGAACTTTGACGCAGCCAGCCCGATCAATGCCCCGCCGATTGAGGAGCCGAAGTCGATCCCGCTGTTCCACAGAGCGCTGACTGCGCCGGCATCTGAAGAGGTCCCCCGCTCGCTCATGGCCAGATAAGCGGAAGTCTGGGCAGCTCCGTAACCAGCACCGTACGCGACGGCCGCAACCAGAATGGACGCCCCTCCGACATGCAGGCCGAGGATGATCACGCCGCCCAAAGAACTGGCCGCGCCGCCGATGAGGATCACGACCGCGGGATGGCGATCACACAGGATGCCGGAATACCAACGGCTCAATGCACGCGCCGCACCTGAGATCAGAAAGAAGGACGCCGCGGACCCGATTCCGTCCAAAGGCAGCGCGAGAGGTGCGTATGTGACGACTCCACCGAAGCTGCAGCTGACCAGCACAAATCCGGTGACCACGATGAACATTCCCGGTCGCCCGATGGCTTCAAGCAGGTTGGTCGACGCCTGGGCGATGTGCACAGGGCGATTTGGTATTGCGATTGCGACCACTGCACCGATCAAACCGATTGAGAACGCCGTCAATGCAGCGAGGTCCGCATGCCCGCTCGCCAACAGATACACGCCGATCGAAGGTACGAAGACGCCTGGCGCGCTGAGCGCCAACCCGTAGACGCCGATTGATGCGCCTCGGCGTTGTGGCGCCGTCACCTCGGAGAGCACAGCGACGGACACGACGATCGCAAGGCCAAATCCGACGCCGCGCGTGCTGGCTGCCGCGAGCATCGCCCAGACGCCCGGGTGCGGGAGCACGTAAACCAGGCTCGGCACCGCCGTCAGCAGCTGCCCGGCAACCATCACACGTTTGGAGGGTTGGCGCGACATCAGCCACGGCGTCGACAGCTCCCCGACCACCGCGCCGATGAACAGGGCGGCGGTTGCGGCTCCCGCCCCTCCCTGTGGACCATT
>DAIPXW010000373.1:0-2988 GCA_036783075.1 Candidatus Dormiibacterota bacterium
CCGGCGCAGTGGCGGAGATTCTCCTCCGCCTGGCGCAGGGCACCCTCGCTCCGGCAACAGCGCCGTAGGATTGACGCAATGCGCCATAGAACCGCTGACGTCGGCGGCCCGGTCCACTACGTGGATTTCGGCGGCGAGGGCAAGCCACTGCTCATGGTCCATGGGCTGGGCGGCAACGCCCTGAACTGGATGGCGGTCGGCCCCGAGATCGCGACGAACTATCACGCGCTCGCCCTGGACCTCGCGGGCTTCGGCCAGACGCCGCTGTTCCGCCGGTCGGCGGCGGTCGGAGCGAACGCGCAGTTGGTCCACGACTTCATCGAAAAGGTCATCGGCGAGCCCGTCGTCCTGATGGGCAACTCGATGGGCGGCCACATCGCGATCCTCGAAGCCGCCGCACAGCCGTCGTGGGTCACCTCCATGGTGCTCGTCGACCCTGCGATCCCCGGCGTTCACGTGCGGCGGCCCGAGCCCGCGATGCTCGGTGTGATGGCGGCGCTCTCGGTGCCGGGGCTGGCCGAGATGCTGCTCGACCGGCGGGCGCGAGCGCTCGGTCCCGAGGGACTGGTACGGCAGTCGCTCGCCGTCGTGTGCGCCGACCCGTCGCGCCTGTCTCAGGAGATCTTCGACGCCCACGTCACGCTGACTCGAGAGCGCGACCGGCTCGGGCCCCAAAACGGCCGCGCGTTCCTTCAGGCGAGCCGTTCCATCGGCCTTCGCATGGCGGATCCGCGATTCTGGACCCGGGTGACGGCCGTCAAGGCGCCGACCCTCCTCATCCACGGCAGCCTCGATCGGCTGATACCGGTCGCCGCCGCCCGCGAGCTGGCCCGCCGAAGGCCTGACTGGACCCTAGAGGTCCTCGACGGCGTGGGCCATGTACCGATGATGGAGACGCCGGAAGCGTTTATGGACGCGCTTGAGGCGTGGGCCCCGTATAGAATCGCTCGCAACCCGGCTGCGGTTTCATAACGGAGAAGCGCTTCACACCACAACGTGGCAACGGTCCAGGAACCAGCTCACAGCAGACGTCGAAGCCGGCTCGGGATAGTCGCATCGATACTTCCCGACCTGCGCCACATGGGCCGCTGGGACCCCATCCCGCCGATGTGGCTCGAGGGCCGCATCTACCTCGAGTATCTCAGGCTGATCCGGGACCCGGTGTTTCGAGGCGAAGAGATTCCGCCCGGGCTGGGCAAGCCGGTGATGCTGGTCCCGGGGTTCCTCGCCGGCGACTGGACGTTGCACACCCCGTTCCAGTGGCTGCGGCGCATCGGCTACAAACCGCGGGTGGCGGGCCTCACCTTCAACGTCATGTACTCCGAGGTGATGCTCAGGCCCCTCGTCGAGGCGCTGATCGAGCTCAAGCGCAAGACCGGCGCCAAGGTGTCGCTGGTCGGGCACAGCCGTGGAGGCGTGCTGGCTAAAGTGCTGTCGCACCGCAGACCCGATCTGGTCGAGCAGGTGATCACCCTCGGCTCGCCGCTCCTCGACCCGTTCGACGTGCACCCGCTGACGATGGCGGGCGTGCGGGCGGCCCACGTGTACAACGTGTTCCGCTACGGCCACCCCGCCACGGTCGAGATGCGCTTCATGCGTGATCTGTCGGCCGAGCCGCGCGTCCCGACCACCTCGATCTACTCGCGCTCGGACGGGGTCGTGAACTGGAAGGCCTGCCTGCGACCGGACGTGAACGCGATCGAGGTGACGGGCAGCCACATAGGGCTCGCCCTCAACCCGGAGGTGTACCGGATCCTCGGCTACCTCCTCCCGGCTCCCTGGCGGGAATAGCGTCCCGTCCCAGACCAAGAGGACACTGGGTAACATCAGCGGCTAGCGGGAGCTCGCTTTCGTAGGGCTGAGAGGGCGCGTGGGCGCCGACCGCATGAACCTGAACTGGGTAATGCCAGCGGAGGGAGACATGAGCGACATCGCCGCCCGAGCGGTCGATTCGGATTCATTCGGCAAGGTCGAGAGTCACGGCATCGAGCCGATTCCCGCCGCCGAGCGCCACGGTGCGCCCGTCGAGCTCGCGTTCCTGTGGGCCGGCGCGTTCGTCAACTACGCGAGCCTTTTCACCGCCAGCCTCCTGACCACGTACTACGGGCTCGGCGTCTGGGACGGCCTCGCGGCCACCGCGCTCGGAACCGGCGCCGCAGCCGTGATCCTCGGCCTGCTGAGCAACACCGGGCCGAGCACGGGCCTGCCGCAAATCGTCTACACGCGCGCCATCTTCGGGCTCAGAGGCTCGTATCTCGGCGCGGGGCTCACCCTGTTTCTCGCCACCGGCTGGTTCGCCGTCGACTGCGTGATCGCCGCGCAGGCCGCATCGCAGCTCTTCGGCGGGGGCAACCGATGGCTGACGTTCGGCCTGGTGATCGTGATCGCGGCGATCAGCGTCGCAGTTGCCATCTTCGGTCACCAGACGATCAAGGTGCTCGAGACTTACGGCGCGATCGCATTTGTCGCGCTGTCGCTTTTCCTGTTCCTTTTCCTCGCTCCCCAGTTTCACTGGACGCAGGGCGCATCCGCATCAGGTCCCGCCTATCCCGGGGCGTTCGTCCTCGGGTTCATGACCTGCTTCGCCCTGGTCGCGTCCTGGTACCCGTTCGCGAGCGACTACTCGCGCTACCTACCCGCGTCGAGCGGAAAGCGGGCGGTGACGCTGTGGCCGATCGCGGGCGTCGCCGCGCCCATGTTGCTGCTGGGCCTGTTCGGGCTCCTGCTTCCGACCATAGACATGAAGCTCGCGGCGGGCCAGGGCGTTCTCGCGGTGATCCGCGCCCACGCACCCGCATGGGTGGCTGTGCCGTTTTTCATCTTCGTCGTGGCCGGTGAGATCTGGGCGAACTACCTCGACGTGTACACCGCGGGCCTCGTCTCTCTTGCCATGGGGATAAGGCTGCGGCGCTGGCAGACGGCTCTGGCGTGCGGGTTCCTCGGCGCGGCGCTCGCGACTTACGCAGTGCTGGTCAGCGATTTCCACGT
>DAIPXW010000374.1:0-2979 GCA_036783075.1 Candidatus Dormiibacterota bacterium
TTTTCGATGTCCGGACAATAACAGTCCCCACCGAAGCTTCACCGAAGCTCTGGGAGAATCGAAGGCGTGGGAACCGTGAACGATCCTCCAGAGGGTGGCCACCGGGTGCGACTGCGTCCGGTCACCCTCGATGACGCCGAGCTCCTCGAGCTCTGGCAGTCCACCGAGTATCGAGGCGAATTCAACGACTTCGGCATGCCGAGGTGGCCGGTCAAGGAACGACTCCAGGAGAGCGGACTGATCGATGCCCAGGGTGGAACGATGGTGGTCGAGTCTGTCGCGGACCGCATGCCGATCGGAACGGTTTCCTGGCGCCAGGTCCGGTACGGTCCCACTCCCGAGTCGATTGCCTGGAACATCGGAATCAGCCTGATCCCGGAGGCACGTGGACGCGGGTTGGGCAGCGAGGCACAACGCATGCTCGCCGCTCACCTTTTTGCCACCACGCCGGTCATCCGGATCGAGGCGGGGACCGATGTCGACAACATCGCTGAGCAGCGAGCGCTGGAAAAGGCGGGATTCCAGAAAGAGGGCGTGCTCCGACGCGCCCAGCACAGGCACCGCGGGTGGCACGATCTGGTGATCTATTCCTGCGTGCGAGCCACACCCTGAAGCCGTGCGGAGGGTCGACATCGCCCATTCCGGCCAGACGGTTTCCGATGCGATGGAGCAGCTGATAGGCGAGATCAAGAATGCCCATGGTGGCGGCGACCGCGTCCTGCTGGTCGTTCATGGTTTCGGTGCCTCGGGTGTCGGTGGTGCGATCAAGGAAGCTCTGGCGACGGAGCTGCCTGGGCTGGCGAGGCGATACGGGTTCAAGGTCTATGGTCATGCCGACAAGGACCGCCTTTCTCGACAGCCGAACATCGACGCGAGGGGCCTCAACGCAGGGTCCACGCTGCTGGTGTTCCCGGAGGCCGGCGTGGACAGGGAGTCGAAGCCCGACTTCCGGCCAAACTTCCGCAACCTGCGATCGAAGGTCAGAGTCCCTCTCCATTCATCCGCTTCCGGCCAGGTTGCGGAAGAGTGCCGGCATGGCAAAAGGCAGCTCGTGTCGCGCGGTCCGGGCGGCAGCAAGTACAAGTGCCGGCTGTGCGGAAGGACGTTCTTGGTTCCGCGTCAGGGCTGACCATTCGGCGCCAGATCAGAGGGCGCGAGACTCCTGGCTTTGGCGACGCGCCTGCAGAGAAATGAGGTAGAGCCGGGAGAGCGGTCCCTCTCCCGGCTCCGGTTCTCCGGCGGGTCGGCCGTCAGACCTCCTCTCCCACCTCAGCGGTAGAAGTAGGGGTCGAGGACGCGCACGGGGGTGATCCGATCGGCGGGCAGCTGGTTCAGCTTCGCCGCCTTTCTGATCGCCTCCGGGCTGGGCGCGTCGTAGATGCAGAACGTCTTTTTGTGGTCCTCGGTGACGTACGAGTGCACCCAGGTCACGCCCAGCTCCGCGTTGGTGCCGACCACCGACATGCAGGCCTGCGCTCCCTGCTCCGTCAGCGGGATCTCGAGACCGTCGGGAAACGACCGCTCCACCATGAACCTCGCCATCTGAAACCTCCTTGCGGCTGTCGCGACCTGGGGGGTCGCCATCTGCCTCAGGCTAGGGTGGCTTCTCGCTCCCGCCATCCGGGAGAAGGCTCAGGCGGTGCTCAGCTCAAGTGCTCATTTCGCGCAAGCCACGTCGCCACCTGGACGCGAGAGTCGAACCCGAGCTTGTCCAGGATGTGGTGGACATGGTTGTCGATGGTGCGCTCGGACAGGTAGAGTCGCCCCGCGATCTCGCGATTGCTCAGGCCGCGGGCCACCAGCGACGCCACCTCGCGTTCGCGGCGGCTGAGCGAGGCGGGCGCCACGGCGTTGACCGGCCGATCGTCGCGTGCGGGCGGTTCGGGCCCGGCCGCGAACAGGCTCCACGAACCAGGCACTCCGGCGAAGTCCCGGCTGCCGCGATCGGCGAACTCCAGGCCTGACCCCACCACCAGGTCCTTGACGGTGCCGGAAACGAGAACCTCGCCGGGCTGGGCTGCCGCCATCACGTTCGAGGCGACGTGGAGGGCCACGCCGCGCGGACGGCCGCCGCGGATCTCGCACTCGCCCGCGTGCAGACCGGCCCTTATGCGCAGCCCTAGCTCCAGCAGCTGGTCGCGGATGTCGAGGGCGCAGCGGACCGCGCGCGCGGTGCCGTCGAAGACGGCTGTGATCCCATGCTCTCCGGCCTCGATCTCGCGGCCCTTGTAGCGTGCGAGCGCCTCGCGCACCACGGCGTGGTGCCGGTCGACCAGCTGGTTCCAACGTTTGTCGCCGAGCCAGACGGCATGTGCGCCCGCCTGCGTCACGTTGGTGCAGAGCACCGTCGCCAGCATGGTCTCCGGCGCTGGGCCGGACCGGACTCCGGTGAGGAACTCCTGCACCTCGCCGATCACCCGGTCGGCGTCCCCGAAGTAGGGCCAGTGGTCGATCGAGTCCAGCTCCAGGAGTCGCGCGTTGGGGATGTGGTCGGCGAAGTAGCGGCCGGCCTCGATCGGTGCGACCCGATCGTCGCGAGCATGGACGATGAGGGTCGGAACCCGGATCGCGGGGAGGATGTCGCGGATGTCGATCAGGGTGTTCATCCGCAGGAGCTCCTCGGCGTCGCCGGGGCTGGCGCTCATCTGCATGAACTTGACCCACCAGGCGGCGACCTCGGGGTTGTCGACCTGGCTGGGCGCGTAACGCTCCATGCCGCTGACCTTGCCCCAGACGTCCTTGACCGTGGCCATCCTCCGCTCGAACTGGTCTTCGGTGATGCCCCATGGGTAGCCGGGGCGGCGGAGCGCCGACGGGTAGCTGCCGTCGATGACCAGGCCCGCCACCCGCTCCGGGTAGGTGGCGGCGAAGAGCGCCGACATCACGCCGCCCTCGGAGATGCCCAGCAGCGCGGCCCTCTCCGACCCGACCGCGTCCAGCACGGCGCGAACGTCGTCCATCCGCTGCTCCAGCGTTGGC
>DAIPXW010000375.1:0-2978 GCA_036783075.1 Candidatus Dormiibacterota bacterium
GGCCAGGGGAGGCCAGGGGAGGCCAGGGGAGGCTAGGTGAAGCTCACGTTCATGGGCACGGCGGGGGCTCGGTTCATGGTCGCCAAGCAGCTCGCCGCCTCGGGGGGGCTGTACCTCGAAGACGGCAAGACGCGCATCAGCCTCGACCCCGGGCCTGGCGCGATCGTCCAGTACGCCAAGCGCAAGGTCGATCTCACGAAGCTGGACGCGATCGTCCTGAGCCACCGGCACCTCGATCATGCGGGGGACGTCAACGTGATGGTCGAGGCGATGACGGAGGGCGGATTCTCGAGGCGGGGCCGCCTGTTCTGTCCGTCCGACGCGCTCGACGTCGACCCCGTCGTCCTGAACTACCTGCGCCGCTTCCCGCAAGAGGTTATCCGACTGGAGCCTCTGACGACGTACTCGGTCAACGACATCTCATTCACCACGACCCCGCGCCACGTGCACCAGGTCGAGACCTACGGGTTTCGGTTCGGTGACCGCCTTGGATGGATCACCGACTCCGCTTACTACGACGGGATCGCCGAGCAGCACAAAGCCGATGTGATGGTCATCCACGTCGTGCTGATGCACTGCCGCGCCGAGCTGCCGCATCTGTGCCTTGATGACGCGGAGCGGATCATCCGGGAGGCCAAGCCTCGGCTGGCGATCCTCACCCACTACGGCATGACCGTGTGGCGCGCGCATCCCTGGGAGCTCGCGGCCGACCTGACGCAGCGCATCGGGACCGAGGTCAAAGCGGCCCGAGACGGCATGAGCCTCGAGATTTGAGCAGGTGGCGGTGGCGAGGGTCGGTCGCGCTCCTTGCGGTCGCCGTCGCCTTCGTGATCTACCCCCTCGTCGAGGGCGGCAACGACGTGATCAACTCGGACTGGCCCGCGTTCGCGACCGGGGCCCACATCCTGGTCAGCGACCCGGGCCACCTGTACGACGTCGACGTGCAGCGCCGCGTTCAGTTCGAGGTCACGGGTGGCAGGACCCTGGTCACGCTGGGGATTCACGGCATCCTTCCGTTCGTCGCACCCGCATGGGTCGCCTTCTTCGGCGTTCCGTTCGAGCTCCTCGGAACCAACATCGGCGGCCGGCTCTGGATCCTGTTCGGGCTCGCCTGCCTCGCCGTGGGCCTGTACCTTGCGGTTCGGCCCCGCGCCCCCGCGGCGATCTTGCCCGCGTTCGCGTCGGTTCCCACCGCGCTGCTGCTGCTCAACGCCCAGCTGGACGGACTGGTCGCCCTCGGCTTCGGCGCCGCGATCGCGCTGTGGTCGCGGCCGTACCTCGCCGGGCTGTGCCTGGGCCTCACGTTGATGAAGCCGCACCTGGTTCTCCCGGCCGGCGCCGCCCTGATCGTCGCCCGCCGGTGGCGGGTCCTGGCCGGGTGGGCGACGGCCGGCCTGGCCCTGACCGTCCTCCCCGCCTTGCTGAACCCCCGCTGGATCTTCCAGTGGCTGCCCGCGCTCGGCGGCCCGGTGACGCCGGCCAGTCGTGAGATCGATTTCCCGCACTTCGGTACCGCGCTGCCCTCCGCAGCGCTGCAGGGATACGCGGTGGCGGTCCTTACGCTCGTCGGGCTGGTCGCGGTCGTGGTGCTTGCGCGGCGCAGGCGCACAGAGCTGAGGCCCGCGGCGGCGGTCCTCGTCGCGGGAGGTGTGCTGGTGGCGCCCCATGCCCTGCCCACCGACCTGGTGGTCGTCGCGGTCGCGCTCGCGATCTGGGGCGAGGCAGGATGGCTGGACTGGCTGGTGCTGTCGGTGGGCGCGGCCGTGGCCGCCTTCACGCCGCCGCCGGTGCCCGCGGTGGCCGGCGTGCTCACGATCGGGTGGGTCTGCCTGAGAGCCGGCGGCGTCCTTACTTCGTGGCGGCCAGCACGGGCGCCAGCGTCGACTGGATGATCCCATCGATGAGGCCGTACTCGACTGCCTCCTGAGCGCTGAGGAAGTAGTCGCGGTCTGTGTCGCGCTCGACGCGCTCCAGGGGTTGTCCCGTGTGCTTGGAGATGAGGCCGTTGAGCACGTCCTTGATGCGCAAGATCTCACGGGCGTGGATGTCAAGGTCACTCGCCTGGCCCTGCATACCCTGCCCGCCGATGAGCGGCTGGTGCATGTGGATCGTCGAGCTCGGCAGCGAGAAGCGCCTGCCTTTCTCGCCCGCCATCAGCACCACGGTGCCGAAGCTGGCGGCGCGGCCGATGCAGACCGTCGAGATCGGGGCCCGGACGTACTGCATGGTGTCGTAGATGGCAAAGCCCGCGGTGACCGCCCCACCCGGCGAGTTGACGTAGATCTGGATCTCCTTCTCGGGGTCGTCAGCGGCCAGGTACATGAGCTGGGCCACGACAAGGTTGGCCACTACGTCGTCGATCGGCCTCCCGATCAGGATGATGCGGTCCTTCAGCAGCCGCGAGTAGATGTCGAAGGAGCGCTCGCGGTTGCCTCCTTCGTTCTCGGTGACGGTCGGTACGTATCCCACAGCTGCAAACAGGTTACCAGCGGTATGTTCGAGATATATTCGGTCGCGGTGGCAAGCGGGACCGTGCTGGCACCGGCGGACTTCTTCACCGGGCTGCGCAAAGGGCTGAAAGGGAAGCTGCCGCCTCCTCTGCGCAACTTCAACTTGGCCCGGGGGCGAGGTCGGCTGGTGAAGCTGCACTACGGCCACCCAGAGTTCCACTACGAGGCCTGGCACCACACCGGCGACGGCCGGCTAGAGATCGGGCTTCATTTCGAAGGCTCGAACGAGCAGAACCAGCATGCCTTCGACTTCTGTCGCCGGCGGATGATCGAGATCAAGGCGGGTCTTCCGAATGCCGAGCTCGAGCCCTGGGATCGGGGCTGGGCTCGCCTCTACGAAACGCTCCCGGCGCCGCACCTCGACGAAGGCGTGCTCGACAGCGCCGTGGGCCGCATGTCGGAGTACATCGTCACGCTCCAGCCGATCGTCGAGACGCTGGTCGAGGATTAGGCGCGTTGGATCCGCTC
>DAIPXW010000376.1:0-2977 GCA_036783075.1 Candidatus Dormiibacterota bacterium
CGGCCGAGGATCTCATGCTCCACCCGGGTCATCTGCTGCGCCGGGCGCTGCAGGCGATGAACCTCCTGTGGATGCACGACGTTTCCAACACCATCACGTCGCCGCAGTTTGCGGCGCTGAACGCGCTCTACCGCGAACCCGACATCGATCAGCGCACGCTCGGCGAGCGGATCTCCCTCGACCGCTCGACGATGGCGGAGGTCGTCGCCAGGCTCAGCGCGAAGGGCCTCATCAAGGCCACGCGGGACGTGCGCGACGGACGCCGCAAAGCCATCCGGCTGACGCCAAAAGGCCTGGCCGTCCTACAGCGACTCATCCCGCGCACCCGCGTCATGACGAGCCGGCTCGTGGGCGCCCTCGAGAAGCAGGAGCAGGCCGACCTGCTCAGGCTTCTGACGGCGGTGGTCGATGCGAACGAGCGGCGCAAGCCTCGTGGAAAATCACCGCGGGCGGCACGGACGTAGCCGGCCTCACCCCTGGACCCGGACGATGCGCCTGGACTTCAGCTCGGAGCGGGGCAGCGTCCCGGGCTCGACCACCCGGCATCCGAGGCGCACGCCGAGCGCCTGGCGAAGGTCCGCTTCCAGGCGCTCGGTGGAGCGGTCGGCGCCGCTGATCTCCAGGAGCAGGCTGACCTCGTCCATCTGCCGCACGCGGCGGCGCTCGATGGCGAACTCCACGACCTGTGTGTGCCGGCGCACGATGTCCTCGACCTGCGACGGGAACAGGTTGACCCCACGCACGGTGAACATGTCGTCCACGCGGCCGCGGATTCCACCGACGAGCTTCAGGAAAGGCGAGCCGCACGTGCACGGCTCGCGCGAGACCGCGACCAGGTCGCCCGTCCGGTAGCGGAACAGGGGCATGCCCCACCGGCCAAGGTTCGTCGCCACCAGCTCGCCCTCGGCGGCAGGCCTACCTGAGCTGTCGAGCACCTCGAAGACGAACTCCGACTCGACGAGGTGGATGCCGTCGCGTTGTGAGCAGCTGAACCCGGTCGGCCCGAGCTCTGTCATGCCGGTGTGATCGAAACACGATGCCGAGTACGCCGATTCGATCGCGGAGCGCGTGGCGGGGATGCTCGCGCCGGGCTCCCCTGCGTGGATCGTCACGCGCACGCCGGCCGACCGCAGGTCAAGGCCCAGGCCGCCTGCGACGTCCGCCAGCCTGAGCGCGTACGTCGGGGTCGACAGCAGCACAGTCGCATGCAGGTCCACCATGGTGCGGACGCGCTGCTCGCTGGTCATGGCGCCGCCGGCGATGGCAAGCGCGCCCAGGCGCTCGGCGCCGCCGAACGCGGACCAGAACCCTATGAAAGGTCCGAACGAGAAGGCGAAGAAGACGCGGTCGCCGGCTTGGACTCCCGCCGCGCGATAGACGTGCTCGGCCCAGATCCGCACCCACCAGTCCCATGACTCGGCGGTGTCCAGCCAGCGCAGTGGCCGGTCGCCGCTCGAGCCGGATGTCTGGTGGAGGCGCACGTAGCGCTCGAGCGGGTAGGTGAGGTTGGAGCCGTATGGCGGCCTGGAAGCCTGGTCGGCGAGCACGTCCGCCTTGGTCGTCAACGGCAAGCGCTCGAAGTCGTCCCAACCCCGGACGTCGTGCAGCCGCTCGCGCCAGAAAGCGTTGCCCTGGAGCACCGCGGGCAGGCCCGCGCGCAGCTTTCCGAGCTGCAGGGCCCTCAACGCGTCTCCGCTAGTTCTTGACTGCTCGGTCACCGATCTCGAGGGCCGTGTCCAGGATCTCGAAGCCCTCATCCAGCTCCGCCTCCGTGATGCACAGGGGCGGGTTGGTCATGATCGTGTTCCAGCGCACGAAAGTGAACATGCCCGCGTCGAGCAGGGCCTGCCCGATCGCCTTCATCTCCGCCGAGGTCCCGTTGAAGGGCGCGAGCGGCTCCAGCGTCCGCCGGTCGCGCACGAGCTCGAGCGCGCCGAAAAGCCCGATCGACCGTGTGGCCCCCACGCACGGGTGGCGCTCGCGAAGCTTCTCGTGATGGCGGGCCAGGACCGCCCCCATCCGGCGAGCGTTGCCGACCATGTCGTCCTCCTCGTACGCCTGAATGGCGCCGAGCCCCGCTGCGCAGGCCAGCGGGTGGCTGTTGTACGTCAGGCCTCCGTAGAAGACGTGGTCGTCGAAGTGCGCCGCGATCGCGGGGCGCATGCCGACCGCGCCCAGCGGAACGTAGCTGCTGGTCAGGCCCTTGGCCAGCGTGATCAGGTCCGGCACGACGCCCCAGTGGTCGACCGCGAACCAGCGACCCGTTCGCCCGAACCCGGTCATCACCTCGTCGCAGATCATGAGGATCCCGAAGCGGTCGCACAGCTCGCGTACGCCCTGCAGGTAGCCGTCAGGCGGGATCAGGATCCCGTTGGTGCCCGTGATCGGCTCGAGGATGAACGCCGCGATGGTCCCGGGTCCCTCGAGCTCGATCGTCTCCTCGAGGTGCGCCAGAGCGACCTCGGCCGAGTCCATGCCGCGCTGGACGCCGTGGTACGGGTCGAGCACGTGGACCACGCCGGTCGAGAACTCGTTGGGCCAGCGCCGCGGGTCGCCAGTCGCCTGGGCGGCGGTGCCGGTCGAACCGTGGTACGAGCGGTAGCGGGCCAGTATCTTGGGCCGGCCGGTCACGGCGCGCGCCATCTTGATCGCGTTCTCGTTGGCGTCGGCGCCGCCGAGCGTGAACAGGACCTTGTCGATGTCGCCGGGCAGAAGCTCTGCCAGCTTGCGCCCCAGCCTGGCCCGTGGTTCGTGCGCCATGAACGGGCTGATGTACGGGAACAGCTCGGCCTGGCGCTTGATCGCGTCGATGATCCTGCGGTCGCCGTGGCCGGCGTTGACGCACATCAGCTGGCTGTTGAAGTCGATGAAGCGCCGGCCGTCGACCGTCTCGAAGTGGACGCCTTTCGCGCTTGCCACCGCCATCGGTTTGAGGGCGGCCTGGGCCGACCAGTCGTACAGCGTGTGGCGCAGGCAG
>DAIPXW010000377.1:0-2966 GCA_036783075.1 Candidatus Dormiibacterota bacterium
GGGTTGCGCCCGCCTCGTCCGGGAGAGGTGGTGGTGTTCGACCTGGGCCTCGCTGCCGGACTTGGCGCCACCGGGCGCTCGGCGTTGAGAGCCGCCCGGCCGGTGGTGGTGACCGGGGCGACCGATCCGGGCTCGCGCGCCCAGGCTGCGGACCTTGCCGCGAGCGACTACCTGGTCAAGCCGATCGAGCTTGAGGACCTGGCCGCCGCGATCAGGCGCCGCATCGCAGAGGCTTGAGCGCGACGAACCGTGCACGCCGCCGCCTATTCGGGGACCGGGGATGAAGGCCCGCTATGCGCAGCGGGCCTTCCATTGTGGAGCGAGCTCAATCGGGGGTCAGGGGCGGTCCCAGCAGTGTCATGTCATATTTCGCAAACAGCGCTCCGATGACGTTTCGGTCCAGCGGGCCACTCCGTGAGATCGGTCCGAACTCCTCGTAGAACTTGTGCCCACCACCGGGGCTGTAGACGACGATGACCTCGCCCGGCTGGTCGGTCAGGTTCAGGAAGGCATGCGGAACCTTCGAGGGAAGGTAAGCAAAACCGCCTTCGTCGCAGTAGAAGATCTCGTCGCCGATCCTGATCTTGTACCGGCCCTTCAGAATGTGAATCGTTTCCTCCTGCTTGTGGTGCACGTGCAGCGGAGGACCGCCATTCGGAGCGACCTCGACGACGAAGTAATCGAACGCCCCGCCGGTGTCCTCGCCGGTGACCTTGAAAACGAGATCGCGCCCTGGCCCCGATTGGAGACGAAGTCCCTCGCCCGGAGCTAGAACCTTGCCCTGACTGATCGTCGTGCTCATGTTTGCCTCCTAACGGCTAAGTGATTAGGCACCATACTATCCGCGGCCTAACAAGATGTCAATAGCCTTATAATCAGGCCCCAAAGCAATGGAAGGACCGATCCGCGTCAGCGCCGACTTCGCTGTGGAGTACCCAGGAGCCAGCGCCTCGGCGACGGAATGCGCGATGAACCTCGTCCGCACGGGCGACCTGGTCCTGGGGCGGGTCGCCGCAACGCTGCAGCCGCTAGAGGTCAGTCCCGCCGGGGGGTTGGTGCTGGGCCTCCTCAAGGACGCGCATCAGCCGTGCACGCCCAACTACATAAGCGAGCGGTTGATCGTGAGCCGGGCAACCGTGACGGGCCTGCTCGACACGCTTGCCAAACGCGGCCTGGTGCGCCGGGAGCCACATCCAAACGATCGCCGGATGGTGATGGTGCACCTCACGAAGGCGGGCTCCCGCACGGCGGACAGAGTGCGCCGGGTCGTCCACCGCGCCGAGGCGGAGTGGATGAACTCGCTGAACGAGCATGAGCGGGCTCAGCTGGTGGAGCTGCTGGGCAAGGTGCAGCGGCACCTGGTCTGACCTGGCGCGCAACCCGTGGCGCCGCCTGACCCTGGTTAGCGCGCGCACTCCTTGGCGCATGCGTCCAGCTTGGCCTGGGCTCCCCGGTTGGAGCCGCGGAAACGGTTGGCCATCCTCGTGATCGCCCGGTTGACCCCCTCGGGCGGCTTGACGTACTCGCGCTCCGAGGTGATCGGAGTCGGGCCACCGACCTGCTCGACGATCATGTTGCGCGCCGTTATCACCCAGTGTCCCCCGACGCAGCTCCACGTCACCTCGCATCGCGCCTTCAGGTGGTAGCGGTTGCACTTGAGCGTCCAGTAGCCCGCCTGGCGAAGGTCTCGCATCTTCTCGATGAGCTTCCTGAGCCCGTCCAGCGCGGCGTCGGTGGGCAGCGATGTGATGGTGTCGAAGCTCGGAAACCCGGCCTTGCCGGCGATCCACGTGCCGACCGCCAGCGGGGCGCTGTCGACTGCGCTGACGGCAAGGGTGCCGATGTCGATCACCCACATGGCATCGGTCAGACCTGCCATCGCCTTGTCAACGTCCTCCTGGCCGAACATGAAGGCGCCGTCTATCTCCAGGGACATCTCGCCCATGCGGTACATGTCGACCTCGGTCTCGCATCGGACTTCGACCCGAGGAGGGTCGCTGTCGGCGCACTCGTCGCGTTGCTTCGTCTTGGGCGGAGGCGGTGGTGAGACCGTCGTCGGAGTCGCGGGCGGTGAGACCGTCGCCGGCGTTGACGGCGGTGAGACGGTAGTCGGGGTTGGGGGTGCCGAGGCTGCGGCCGCCGACTTGGCCTGCTCCTGGCGAGCGTGCTCACATTCATCGGCCGCCGCGCACGCTTCGGCGGCGGCTTTCTGCGCGGCGGCCGCCGCGACCTCTGCAGCGGCCGCCTCCGATGCGAGCCGGTCGGCTTCGGCGCAGGCGGTGCTTTCGGCCGCCTTCGCCGCGGCAAGGTCGGCGTCGGCACGCTCGCGCTCCTGCTTGCGGAGCCGATCCCATTGCTGCGGGTCGTTCCAGTGGGAAAGCGCCTCCTGTCCTTGCGCAGCCGTCATCTGGCCGGCATCCACCTGGGCGCGGATCTCCGCTTCGTACTGCGATTGGAGTTGCAGGTCGTGGCTCGTCAACCGCTCTCCCGGATGCTCGGAGCCCTCCATCCAGGATCCGCCGCCCTCGGACGCCGCTTTGACTCTCTGCTCCGCCTTGTCGCGCGCTTTCTTGGCGTCCTCGCAAGCCTTCTTGGCCGTGGCGGCGGCAGCTTTCGCCGCCGCAGCCTTCTGCGCTGTAGCAGCGGCCTCGGCCTCGAGCTCGCGGCAGCGGTCCCTCAGCTCGTCGCACGGGTCCTTCCGCGAGACGAGAAACCAAGCGAGGACCCCGAGCGCGGCGAGGGCTGCGATACCCACGATCCACAGCCAGCCAGGCAGCCCGCCGGACGATGCGAGCACCTCAAATCCGGCCGGCCCCGGGCCGCAAACCGTAACCGGCAACTGCCCGCGAATCTTGATCTCCTGGCCGCGCTCCTTGCGCCGGGTGATGTAGTGCGAAACCGTAGAAATCGCGATCGGCTGGCCCGCGGAAGTCTTCGCGGCCTCGCAACGGCCCTCCAGCAGGCCA
>DAIPXW010000378.1:0-2950 GCA_036783075.1 Candidatus Dormiibacterota bacterium
GCGCACCAGCCGCGTCAGCTTGGAGATTCCGATGATCTCCTCGTGCGCGATGTACCCGATGTAGGCGTGGCCGTGGAAGGGCAGGGCGTGGTGCTCGCACAGGGAGAAGAACTCGATCGGCCCTTCGATGACCTGGCTGATGCTGCAGTCCGGTCCGCCATGGCACTCGGTCGGAAACGCGGTCAGCAGCTTGGCGTCGCCCTCGTAGCCCGCCGTGGCGTCGAACAGCGCGCGGAGGTACCGCGTCGGCGTCGAAAGCGTGCCGGGAGTGTGGAGGTCCATGCCGAACGCTTCGAAGATCTCTGCGGCGTAACCCTCGAACCTTTTCCACTGGTCAGGGCTGATCGTTCGCGGCCGGATCTTCTCCCACTGCGTGGTTTCCTCGGGGTCGAACGCAAACGTGGACATTGGCGGTCTCCTTCAGCTGCCCGACGACTCCCCATCACTGTAAAGCGCCGCCGGGAGCGCGCCGCTCAGGAGGCCTGGATGTCGATGACCAGGCGGACCGGGTTGGTCAGCAGCGAATAGCTGTAGCAAGCCTGGCCAGAGACTCCAATGGCCAGCTGGACGACACCTTCGAAGTCCTCGACCACCCGCACCTCGACCAGGCCGGAGTAGCCGGTCTTGATGTCGCGTGACCCCGTGTACGAGGTGTGGGCGTCACCGCCGCGGATGGTGACCAGGATCCCGTTGCTCCCCGCGACAGCGACTTTCTGGCCGCTGGGTGACAGGGTGAAGCTGGTCCCGCTCTGCGGGTTGATTTCGATGGTGGCGGGAGCCCCGTTGTTGAACTCGACGGTGAGCCGGTCGTATCCCGTGTGTGTCTCGGTCCCTATGGCATCGATGAAAACGACCGGCGGCTGCGGCGCCGGCGTGAACGCGTTCAGCCTGGTGACTCCGCACACATACGTGGACGCGGGCGAGGGCCCGGGGCTGGAGCTCGGGCTTGGGCTTGGGCTCGGCGCATCGCTCTGGCTCGGGCTTGGCGACGCCGTCCCCAGCCCGGCGTTGGCCGGCGGCCGGTTGAGCGGGTTGGTGACAAAGAAGACGCCCACCGCGATCGCGGCCAGCACGGCGGCCGCCAAGCCGGCGATCCAGAAAGGCCCGCGCTGCTCGGGGGTGTTCGCGAGCGAGGAACGGACGCGGTCGGACAGGCCGTGGCTGGGCGCCCCGGCCAGCTCGTCGAACGCGTTGCCCAAATCGCGCCGGAAGTTCTCGTTGCTCACCTCAGAACACCTCCTCGAGCGTGAGATCCCCGCGAAGCCGCTTCGCGGCGCGGTAGATGCGGGACTTGGCCGCGGACTCCGACACCCGAAGCGCTTTCGCCGTCTCGGCCAGCGGAAGGTCGAGGTAGAAATGCAGCACCAGCGGAAGGCGGTCTTCAGGGCTGAGCTTGAGCAGCGCCCGGTGAATGTCGGAGGCGGACTCCTGGTCGCCCGTGCTCGCGGTCCTTTCCACATCGGCGAGCTTCACGACCGACCACCAGCGCTGCCGGCGCGCCATGCGGCACTCGTTGGCAACGATCGAGAGGAACCAGGCCCGCAGCGAACCGTCGTCCCCGCGCAGCTGCCGCAGCTTGCGCCATGCCTTGATCGAGGCCTCCTGGACGGCGTCCTCCGCGGACGACCGATCGGCCAGCATCACGGCCGCCAGCCGGTACGCCGGATCGAGCAGGGGCTCGATGAGCGTGGCAAAGGAACCTGCATCGCCCTGCGTGGCTCGCGCCAGGATCTGCGGCCGTTGCTCCATGACTGCAATTGACATGTTCCTGCTTGTTCGATGCAGGAAACGGGCGGTTCGTCGCAGCCGGGGTCGGTTTACGTCCTCCGGCGGCCGGCGGGCTCGCGGTTGCGGCGAGCCGAAGGGATCCGGTCCCCGCTCCCCGACATCGGGGCCGGACCGGGCGGGCGGACGCCCAGACCTCCGTGGGGCCCAGGGCCCTCTTCTTCCGTGTCGTGGCGCCAGCGCAGCTTCGGCGGCCGGTCGTTGCGGTACTGACGTGCTCGCTCGGAGGCGATCTCGAAGTTCTCGCAGAACTTCTCATTCCCGGTCTCCTGCCTCAAGGACAGGACGTCCTCACGCAACTCGTCCCAGTACAGATCGAACGCGAAAGCGTCGAAGAGGAGGGCCTCCGGGATCAGGTGGTGGAGCGCCAGCACGCTGATCTCTTCGAACAGGTGGGTCAGCAGCATGTAGTCGTCCGGCTCGAGCCTCTTCTTGAGCAGCCGGGCAAACGCCGGCGCGGCGGGCTCGGTGTGCAGGATGGTCATGATCCCGAGGAAGGTGGCGGCGTGCTCGGGCGACACGCGCCCAAAGTCGTGGATGGCCGACCGCGGATCGGTGATCCCAGGCATAGGCACCCTCATTGTCGTTCCAGGCGCCAAGGATTTGGCCGGTGTATCACGGCCGGCCCGCGAACCGATGCCGCCAGGACGCCGCGACCAGGGCTTCTCGGTTCAGCCCATGCAGCGTCTCGGCGAGCTCGAGCTCTCGTTGCAGGCTGGTCCCGACCATCGCGGGGTCGTCTGTGTTCACCGTGAGCGATATCCCGGCGGCGGTGAGCTTCCCATAGTCCGGCTTGAGGCCCACGCGGGCATTGCTGGACGGGCACACGCACAGGCAGACCCCGCGAGCCGCGAGCACCCGCATGAGCTCGGCATCTCCTGCCGCCGAGACTCCATGGGCGACCCGTGTTGCGCCCAGGGCTTCGACCGCCTCTCGCACCACCTGGGGTCCACCCGCCTGTCCAGCGTGCGGCATGAAACCCAGGCCCGCTTCCCTGGCGCGCTCGACCAGGTTAGCGATCTGCAGCGCCGAGATCGACTCGTCGCCGACAAGGCCGATCCCGACCACTCCTTCTGTGGCGAGGGCGATTTCCAGCGCCCGCTCGTTCTGCCCCACCGGCGCGCCGCGGACCATCTCGACGAGCCAGGCGACGTCGACGCCGTGC
>DAIPXW010000379.1:0-2947 GCA_036783075.1 Candidatus Dormiibacterota bacterium
CTGGTGGTGGTGGTCGGACACGACTACGCCCTACGCTTTTTGGGCGAGTGACGATCTGAACGTTCGAGAGAAGAGATTCCGGTCTGGCGACGTCCGCGCCCTCGCCAGGGCGATCAGCATGGTCGAACGGCGCGATCCCGCCGTTCGGGCGCTGGAGGAGTCGCTGCGCGATGCCGCTCGAACGCCGGGCGCGGCCGGCTTCACCGGGGCGCCCGGGACGGGCAAGTCAACTCTGGTCGACGCCGTCGTCGCGCTGCTCCGGAAGGAACAGAGCTCGGTCGCGGTGCTGGCCACCGACCCCAACTCGCCGTTCACAGGAGGTGCGATCCTGGGCGACCGGATCCGCATGCAGCGCCACGCGCTCGACCCCAAGGTGTTCATTCGAAGCATGGGGGCGCGCGGACACCTCGGCGGTCTGTCCCTCGCCACGCGAGAGGCGATCCGGCTTTTAGGCGCGTTCGGTTTCGACCAGGTGATCCTCGAGACCGTGGGAGTCGGGCAGTCGGAGCTCGAGGTCGCCGCCGTCGCCGACACGACGATCGTGGTGCTGACCCCCAACCTCGGTGACGGGGTGCAGATGATCAAGGCCGGCATCCTGGAGATCGCCGACATCTTCGTGGTCAACAAAGCAGACCTCGACGGCCACCTGCGGCTCATGACGGAGCTCCGATCCATGTTGAGCATGTCTTCCCGGACGGGCTGGAGGCCGCCCATCCTGGCCACGGTCGCCGCCAGGCAGGAGGGCGTCGAGGAGCTCTGGGAGGCGGTTCTCGCGCACCGGCGTCACCTGGAGTCGAGCGGGCAGGCGCGCGAGCTCGCCGAGCGCAGGCTGATGGACGAGACCGCCGAGGTGGCGGCCGAGCTGGCACGGGATCGCGCGCGTCGTGCCCTGGAGGAGGACCCGGCCCTGGCCGAGCGGCTGCTCAAGGACGGGACCCCTTACCGTACGGCGGAAGAGATCCTCGACCGAGGGCGATAATCAATTCGGTGAAAGTTCGCGCTCGCGACCCCAAGGAGGCCTGGAAGGAGGACTTCGAGTCGAGCCCGGCCCGGGACGACGGGATCGAGACCTCGACCATCTCGGGGGTCCCGATCAAACCGCTGTACTCGAAAGAGGACCTGCCCCGGCGTCCCGAGGAGCTGCCCGGCCAGTTCCCGTACACCCGCGGCATTCACTCGAGCGGGTACCGCGGCAGGCTTTGGACGATGCGCCAGTTCTCGGGCTTCGCCACCGCGGAGGAGACCAACCTCCGCTACAAGTACCTGCTTGCCAACGGGCAGACGGGGCTCTCTGTCGCGTTCGACATGCCGACTCTGATGGGCCAGGACTCGGACGCGCCGACCAGCCGTGGCGAGATCGGCCACTGCGGTGTCGCGATCGACTCGCTCGCCGACATGGAGACGCTGTTCGCAGGGATACCGCTCGGCGACATCACCACGTCGATGACCATCAACTCGCCGGCGGCGATCCTGCTCTGCATGTACATCGCGGTGGGGGAGGAGCAAGGCCTCGCCGCCTCCACGCTCGGCGGCACGCTTCAGAACGACATCCTCAAGGAGTTCATCGCGCAGAAGGAGTTCATCTTTCCGCCCCAGCCTTCGATGCGCCTGGTCGTCGACTCGATCGAGTACTGCGCGAAAGAGGTGCCGAAGTGGAACACGGTCTCCATCTCGGGATACCACATCCGTGAGGCCGGCTCGACCGCGGCGCAGGAGCTTGCCTTCACGCTCGCCGACGGCATGGCTTACGTGGACGCGTGCATCGAGCGAGGGATGCGTGTCGACGATTTCGCGTCGCGCCTGTCGTTTTTCTTCGACGCTCACATCGATTTCTTCGAGGAGATCGCGAAGTTCCGCGCCGCGCGGCGGATCTGGGCGCGCTGGATGCGTGAGAAGTACGGCGCGCAGGACGAGCGCTCGTGGAAGCTTCGCTTCCACACGCAGACCGCGGGCGTCTCCCTCACGGCCCAGCAGCCGGAGCTGAACATCGCTCGCACCGCGATCGAGGCCCTGTCCGCCGTCCTGGGCGGCACCCAGTCGCTGCACACGAACGCGATGGACGAGGTGCTTGCGCTCCCCACGGACAAAGCGGCACGGCTCGCTTTGCGCACGCAGCAGCTGCTGGCATACGAGACGGGTGTCGCCAACACCATCGATCCCCTCGGCGGGAGCTACTTCGTGGAGGCGTTGACCGACGAGATGGAAAGGCAGGCGGAGGTCTACTTCAAGCGCATCGAGGAGCTTGGCGGCGTGATCCCCGCGATCGAGGCGAGCTTCTTCCAGAAGGAGATCGCCGACGCTGCGTTCCGCTACCAGTCGGAGCTCGAGCGGAAGCGGCGGATCATGATCGGGGTCAACGACTTCACAGTCGACGATGAGCCGCCGATCGAGATCCTGCGCATCGACCCCAAGCTCGAGAGCGAGCAGGTCGCGCGCGTTCGCGAGGTGCGCAGGAAGCGCGACCAGGCGCGCTGCTCGAATGCGTTGAGCAGGCTGAAGAAGGCCGCATCCGGAAAGGACAACCTCATGCCGTACATCCTCGAAGCGGTGCGCGCGTACGCAACCGAAGGAGAGATCATGAACACCCTGATCGAGGTCTTCGGGATCTACACGGAACAGGCGGTGGTGTAAGCGCGATGACCACGACCGCGACGCGACCCGTCCGCATCATCGTCGCCAAGGTGGGGCTCGACGGCCATGACCGAGGCGTCAAGGTCGTGGCGCGCGCGCTGCGCGACGCGGGCTATGAGGTCATCTACACCGGTCTTCGCCAGACGCCGGAGATGGTCGTCGACGCTGCCCTGCAGGAGGACGCCCAGGTGATCGGGCTGTCCATCCACTCCGGCGCTCACATGACCCTCTTTCCCGCGGTCGTGCATGAGCTCAAACGGCGGAAAGCGACCGACATCGTGGTCTTCGGCGGAGGGATCATCCCCGACGACGACAT
>DAIPXW010000380.1:0-2946 GCA_036783075.1 Candidatus Dormiibacterota bacterium
GGTTCGAGTACGGCATCAACGTCGACTGGCTGGGCCAGGTGATCGAGGCGGTGAGCGGGCAGCCGCT
The DNA here is from genome assembly GCA_036783075.1 of Candidatus Dormiibacterota bacterium. Classification (GTDB taxonomy): domain Bacteria; phylum Chloroflexota; class Dormibacteria; order Dormibacterales; family Dormibacteraceae; genus Palsa-870. The sequence continues at coordinate 68 of DAIPXW010000380.1, forward strand.
TGACGCCTATTTCCTTGAGCACATCACCGGGCCGCTCGGCATGACGAACACCACGGCGCGGATGACGCCGGAGCAGCGCGCCAACTCCACGCCGATTCACGTCCGCGGCGAGGACGGCGCCTGGGTGGCCACCGACGTCGACTGGGCGCAGGAACCGGACTACTGGGGCGGCGGTCACTTCCTCTACAGCACGCCCCGCGACTTCCTGAAGTTCCAGCGGATGCTGCTGGGCGGCGGGACGCTCGGCGACGTCCAGATCCTGGAGCGGGCCACGGTGGCCGCGGCGTTCGCGAACCAGATCGGCGCACTCGACTTCCCGTCGACCACCACCACCGCACACCCGGAACTCAGTGACGACGTGAACCTCGGCCCCGGCCTCAAGTGGGGGTTCGGCCTGCTGCTCAACCCTGCCTCGTTCCCTGGCATGCGCGCGGCGGGCAGCGGCACGTGGTCCGGCCTGTTCAACACCTATTTCTGGGTGGACCCGGCCAGCGGGGTCACCGGCGCGATCTACTCCCAGACCCTGCCGTTCGTAGAGCCGCCCGCCCTCCAGCTCTACGCCGACTTCGAGCAGGCCCTCTACGCATCGATGTGAGGCACAGGCGCCGCTCACTCATTGTCCTCGCCGGGCTGGACGTCGAGCGACACCACATCGGTGTCGGGGCGGGTGACCGAACGCCGACCGCTCGCCGTTTGCCAGTAAGTCTCCTTGCCGAGCAAGGACTCACCGAACCGGTCAAACTCGGCGATAACCTTCTGCGTTGCCGCACTCACCGCTTCACCGGTCCGTTCGCCTAGCTCCTCTAGCTGGCGGGACACCTCACGCTGGATGTGGGCGGCAACCTCGTCCTTCGCTAGGTCCTGCAACTCTCTCTTCGCCTCGCGAACTGCCACGCGAAGATCCTTGGTGGCAGCATGCGCTTCGCGTATCATCTCGCGGCATTCACCGACCGCCGCTTCCAGTCGATCGAGTTCGCTCACGGAAGCCTCCTCGCTAATCGGCTGGGCTTGGCCGCTCTCCAGTCTCGGTCGGCCACCAAGTTGAGCGCAACGCGGTGACACTGCCGAGCAGTGGCTTCACCTTGACCATTCATCCCGGCACCCTTGACGTGACCGTCAACGCGACCGGCCCACCGGGCAACTCGTAGGCACCCGTGGCATGGGTCCAACCGGACATCGTCTGGGTCCCGGTCACGGCTTGCCAGGGCAGCCACCATAGCCGTGGCCAACTTTGCCCCCCAGGCCAGAACCGACTACAATTCTGGTCTATGACAGTCCTGCCCTTGTCTGAGGTGAAGGCCCGGCTCTCGGAGATTGCCGACGAAGTCGGCCGCACCCACGAGCGAGTCCACATCACCAAGAACGGCAAGGACTACGTGGTCCTGCTCGCAGCCGAAGATCTTGAGTCCATCGAGGCGACGCTCGAGCTCCTGTCCGATCCAGCGGCGCAAGAGCGCATCGCCCAATCCCGTGACGAAATCGCTCGCGGAGAGGGCCTGTCCATCGCCGAAGTGGCGCGGTCCCTGGAAGAACGTTTCGGGAAACGCCGACCGTGACCTACCAGGTCACCATCGCCCCGACCGCAGCCCGCCAGCTTCACGACCGGCTACCCGAAACCGTCGCATGGGCCTGTTTCGAGTTCATCCGCGGCCCCCTCAGCGAAGAGCCGCACAGAGTAGGCGCCCCCCTGCGCAAGCCCTTCGAAGGACAATGGCGAGCCCGGCGCGGCGAGTACCGCATCCGCTATGCGATCGACGATGACACTGGCATCATCCACATCCTCGACATAGATCACCGGCGTAACGCCTACCGCTCCTGACCTGATCGGCCTGCATGCGGCCTGCACCGGTCGAAGACTCGACCGGGTTGTGCGTGCCGAGAACCTCGTCCACGGCGCTGACCAGCAGTGTCACTTTCCCGGCCGATCGGCCGTGATGATCACCGATCATGTGCCCGGGTTCCCGTTCCTCCTGATTATGTGGGTCGCCGCATGGCTGTGGCTGTCGCGGCGTGAGGCAGCGGTCACGCCGAGAATATGCACATAACGGGTACCGGTCTTGCTCAGGCCGATTTTGGCACGTATTTGGCATGATCAAGGGCGGCTTGAGCCTTCGTGAAGCACCATAGGTCGGGGCGGCAGCGTCCTCTCATCAGTCTGATGCGGGCTCGGGCAGCCCGACGGGCACGACTTTCAAGCCGTCGATCTTGTCGAAGTCTGTGGGATTGCAGGTATAGACGGGAAGCTGGTGAGCCAGGGCAGTCGCCGCGATCAGCGCGTCGTAGGCGCGCGCCGCAGTTTTCCTCCCGGACGCTCGCAGGGAGGCAGCTACCTGGCCGAAAGCCCGTGCTGACGCCCGGTCGAAGGGCAGCGGGTCGAAGTCCGCCTCCGCTTCCTGCAGGTGCGCTTGCCGCGCCGCGCGTTCCCGTTCATCGCGTGCCACCAGGGGCCCGGCAGAGAGTTCGGCCAGGGTCACGGCCGTGATAAGAGGTTCAATCGGCAGCGCTGAGGGGTCGGTGATGTTGCGCAGAGCAATGACCGCGGAGGTGTCCAAGATTCCCCGGGTGGGGCGCTCACCGGAGTCTGTCACAGGGCGGGGTCCATTACTTCGTCAAGTTCGGCTCGCATGGCGCGATGATCCACCGGTGGCAGCCGATGCCACCTGGTGAGCAAGGTCTCCGCCGTCAGCGGCTGCCGGCTGACGGGGCGAAGCTCGGCAACTGGCTTACCGGCTCGCGTGATCGTTATCTGCTCGCCCTGGGCGGCTCGATCGACCACCTCGCCGCCGTGGTTGCGCAGTTCGCGGATCGTGACCTCAGTCATGTAAGCATTGTATCACGCGTGATACAACCGAGGGGAGCGTCAGCCGGCGTAGCGCCAG
>DAIPXW010000381.1:0-2939 GCA_036783075.1 Candidatus Dormiibacterota bacterium
TGCCGACGCCCGAGATGCGGCGCGCGATGGCGACTGCGCCGCTGGGCGACGACGTTTTCGGCGACGACCCGATGGTCAACAAGCTCGAGGAGATGGCGGCGGCGCGGCTCGGCAAGGAGGCGGCCGTGTTCCTCCCGAGCGGGACCATGGGCAACGTGGTCGGCGTGGCGGTCAACGCACGGGCCGGTGAGGAGATGATCGCCGACGCGGACTCCCACGTCTTCTTATTTGAGGGGGCGGGCGCGGCCACCATCGCCTCGGTGCAGATCCGCCCGGTGCCCACCCAGGCGGGCGTGATGACCCCGGCACAGATCGATTCTGCCGTTCGCCCTCGCGACGACTACCACCAGCCCATCACGGCCGCGATCAGCTTCGAGGACACCCACAACCGCCACGGTGGTGTCGTCTGGCCGCTGGTGGACCTGCGTGCCGCGTCGAAGGCGGCGCGTGCCCATGGCCTCCGCGTTCATCTCGACGGCGCGAGGATCTTCAACGCGGCAGTGGCCGGCGGCACGGACGTGGCCGACCTCGCCGGGTGCGGCGACACCGTGACGTTCTGCCTCTCCAAGGGTCTGGGTTGTCCCGCGGGCAGCGTCTTCTGCGGCGACGCCGACGCCGTCGACCAGGCGAGGCGCTGGCGCAAGCGGCTCGGCGGCGCGATGCGCCAGGCGGGCGTCATCGCGGCCACCGGGGTGATCGCCCTGGACTCGATGGTGGACCGGCTCGCCGAAGATCACGCCAACGCGCGCACGCTGGCCGAGGGCCTGGCCGAGCTGCCCGGCGTGCGGTGCGACCTGTCGCGCGTTCAGACCAACCTCGTCTTCATCGACCTCGACCGCATGGGCGGCGCCGAATTCGAGGACGAGTGCCGCAAGCGCGGCCTGCTCGGTGGGGCGACCGGCGCGCACCGGGTGCGCTTCGTGACGCACTACGGCATCACGGCGCAAGACATCCAGTCGACCCTGGCCATCTGTGAGGAGGTTCTCACCGCATGAGCGCGCAACTCTCGCCCGACGGCCTCTACTACTGGGACGGCAGCCAGTGGCAGAGCACGCTCTCGCACGACGGCCGCACGCGGTGGAACGGGTCGGAGTGGATTCCGGTACAGGGCGTCGGCTACGCGGCCGGCGCAACCATCTACCGGTCGACGACACGTGAGCCGACCTCTTGGACGCGGCCGCTGCAGTACGTGGTCGCGGGCTGGTACGCGCTTGGCGCGATCTATGCCCTGTCGCTCCCGTTCTGGATGAGCGGGATCATGACCAATGTCGTCAACCAGAGCATCCAGCGCCAGCAGGAGCAGAACCCTTCCGCATCGCCTCTGCCGGCCAACTTCGCCAGCACGATGGGGTCGGTCATGACGGGGGTCCTGTGGGTGGCCGCCGTGATCGTCGTCGTCGTCTGCGCGGTACTCATCATCGGCGCCCTCAGACGGTGGACCTGGGTCTTCTACGTCGTGCTCGTGCTCTCGGCCCTGGGCGCGATCTCCCTTCCCCTGGACCTCATCAACGCCGCCGGCGGCTCATCGATCTCCACCGCGTCTGGTGTCACCATGCCGTCGTGGTACTACCTTGTAGGCACCCTGACCGCGATTCCAGGCACCGCGCTATTCGTGTGGATGGTGGTGGCGCTCGCCAAGCGCGGGCCGTGGGCCATGCGAAGGACGCAGCCGGTCAGCTGAGGAGGTCGGCGAGCAGCTTCGGGTCGATGTTGCCGCCGCTCACGACAGCGACCGTGGGCGGCCCAGGTTCGAGCTGCTCCAGAGCGGCGAAGGCCAAGGCGCCCGCCCCTTCGGCGACGACCTTGGCGGCCGATGCCAGCTGCGGTACAGCGGAGCGAAGGCGGGGCTCGGGGACCGTGAGCCAGCGGTCGACGCATTCCTTCAGCAGCTCGAACATCCTCGCGTCGAAAGGCGCTGTCGTGCCGTCGGCGATCGTGTCCGGCGTGATCGAGACGGGGCCACCGGCCTCGATGCAGCGGGTCCACTGGGCGTAGCCGTCCGACTGCACGCCGATCACCTCTATTTCCGGGCGCAGGGCCTTCAACGCGGACGCGATGCCGCCGACCAGGCCGCCGCCGCCGACCGGAACCAGCACCCGGGCGAGGTCCGGCACGTCCTCGAGCAGCTCCAGGGCAAGGCCGCCGTGCCCGGCCATGACCTCCATGTCGGCGAAAGGGTGGATGAAAGTCTCGGGCTCCTTCGTCCACCCCTCCTCGGCCATCCACCGGAGCAGCTGTTCCCGCGGCATCTGAACGGGCTTGGCGCCCCATCGCTTGACGCCGTCGAGCTTTGGCGGCGGGGCGGTGTCGTACATGAAGACCCGGCATGGCGTGTCAAGCCGCTGTGCGACATAGGCACATGCTTGTGCCGCGTTGCCGGCGCTCACGGTGATCAGCCCCCGCCGCAACCTGTCCGGCGGCAAGGCGAGGGCGGCGGCGAAGAAGCCTCGGACCTTGAAGCTCCCGGTCGGCTGGAGACACTCGAGCTTGAGGAGCGCGCCTTCGACCGGTACCATCGGCGTCCGCATGACGTGCGGTTTCGCGCGCCTGGCGGCGGCCCTGATCCGCTCGATATCCACCATCGGGAGATAATCCTAGACAGGATCTCCGGGCATACTCTTCAGATGCCGATCTACGAGTACCGATGCGACGATTGCGGCAAGAAATCGTCCACGCTGCTTCCGAGGTACTCCTCGCCTGACCCGCCTTGTCCCCACTGCGGCAAGCCCGCGCTCAAACGGCTCGTCTCGACTTTCGCGACCGTGAGCTCAGGCGAAAAAGACGGCGGTGACGATTTCGACTCCGGTGGCGGCGAAGGCGATGACTTCGGTGTGGGCGGCGACGACTTCGGCGGCGGTGACTACGGCGGCGGGGACGACGACTTCTAGTGGACTGTAACGGCCAGAGCTGGAGCAGGCCGCAGGCTCGAAGACCGGCGT
>DAIPXW010000382.1:0-2938 GCA_036783075.1 Candidatus Dormiibacterota bacterium
GTCCTGCGGGTCGTCGTCCTCGGCCATGCGAGGAAGCCTACCGCCTGGCGCTATCCGCTTGGACCGGCGCAAATCAAGCCTGGTTGCCCGATGTTCATCGCGTCGAAATGTTCGTGTGGCCCTCCTCCCCGTTTCTACCAAATAAGGGCGATTTGCGAGTCACCAGGTGCCGGCCTCGGCCCGGGGTGAAGGGCATGTCGGGGACTCGCTCAAACCGTTGTCAGAATTGTTGTCAAACCGCCTGCCGATGGCGGCCACCACCACCAAGGAGGCTCGAAATGAACTCGAAAATTGGTGGGCCCGGTTGGGGTCGAACCAACGACCAGCCGGTTATGAGTCCCCGATCGCGGTGTATACGGCCGACCAGAAGTCCAGGCAAACCGGTGGCGGTGACGGCGAGCTGAACGCCGCCTGGGTCAACAGGATCGTGATCACTTCGTGCGACGGGTCGTTGCGCCAGACCGTGCCCAGGCCGCCGTCCCAGCCATAGCTCCCCTCCGGCCCGGAGTCGTTAGCGGGGCCGGTCACGACTGCCATGCCGAACCCCCATCCGAGGTTGTCGAAGAATCCCGGGACGAAGGTGGATGCCGACTTCTGCTCCGCCGTCAGCTGGTCTTTCGTCATGGCCTCGACCGACCCCTGCGACAGAACTCGTCGCCCGTTCAGCTCGCCCTTGTTCAGCAGCATCTGGCCGAAGGCGACGTAGTCGTCGGCGGTCGAGACGAGGCCTCCACCACCGGCTGGAAACGAAGGCGGCCGGCTCCACTGGCCGCCTTCACCCTTGTCGTAGACCCCGAACTTCCAGGTCCGGTTGTCGGTCCAGTAGCTCGTCGCGAGCCTTCCGATCTCGGCCGTAGGCACGAAGAACCCGGTGTCCTTCATGCCGAGGGGATCGAAGATTCGATCGCGCAGGAACTCCTCGAACGGCCGGCCTGAGGCGCGCGCGACAAGCACGCCGAGCACGTCGGCGCCGGTGTTGTACATCCAGCCCGCGCCCGGCTGGTGCACCAGGGGCAGAGTTCCAAGGCGGCGGATCCACTCCTCGGGATCAGGCATGCCGTCGGGGTGCGGGGGACCCTGGTGGAGCTTGAGCTCCTCTATCGCCCCCTGGATCGGATAGGTCCCGGGCTCGGCCATAACGAGCCCGAACCCCATCGTGAACGTGAGCAGGTCGCGAACCGAGATCGGCCTTGCAGCCGGTACCGTGTCATCGACGGACGATGCCAGGCTGACTAGGACCCGCCGGTCCGCCAGCTCGGGCAGAAGCCGGTCGACCGGCTCCTCCAGACCGAGATTGCCCTCGTCGACCAGGATCATCGTCGCCGCCGCGGTGATCGGTTTGGTCATCGATGCGATGCGGAAGATCGTGTCGCGGTGCATGGTGTCGCGTTCACCGAGGGTCATGCCGCCGATCGCGTCCACATAGATCTCGCCCCGCCGGCTGATCAGAGTCACGAGCCCGGGGACCTCGCCCCGGTCGACATAGCCGGCCATCACGTCGTGCAGGCGCGACAGACCTCGCTGCGACATTCCTGCGTCGCTCATGGGGTGGTGGGTCTTAGTTGAGCCGCTCGACGATCATGGCCATGCCCTGTCCTCCGCCCACGCACATCGTCTCCAGCCCGTAGGTCTGGTTCCTCTCGCGGAGGCCGTTGAGGAGCGTGCAGAGGATCCGCGCGCCGGTCATCCCGAACGGGTGGCCGAGGGCAATCGCGCCGCCGTGCGGGTTGAGCTTGTCGCCGAACGGGTCGATGCCGATCCCGCGCGCGGAGGGGATCACCTGCGCGGCGAACGCCTCGTTGATCTCGACGATGTCGATGTCGTCGATCGTCATCTTGGCTCGCTTGAGTGCCTGCCTCGAAGCGTCGATCGGGCCCAGGCCCATGAACTCTGGCTCGAGCGCCGAAAGACCGGTCGAGATGACGCGGGCAAGCGGCTTGAGACCGAGCTCCTTGGCTCTGCGATCGGACATCACGACCACCGCCGCGGCGCCGTCGTTGAGAGGGCACGCGTTGCCGGCGGTCACCGTGCCGTCCTCACGAAATGCGGGCTTGAGCGTGGCGAGCACTTCGGCGGTCGTGCCCGGCCGCGGGCTGTCGTCCTTCGCGAACATCTCGCCGTTGGGCAGCGGCACCGGGATGATCTCGCGATCGAAGAAGCCGTCGTCGCGCGCCTTCACCGCCGCATCCTGGCTCTTCACCGCGAAGCGGTCCTGCTCTTCGCGGGTGATCTTCTCGCGCCGGGCTACGTTCTCCGCGGTCTGGCCCATCGCGATGTAGACGTCGGGGTATTCGTCGGGGTTGCCGGGCGCCAGCTTCGGGTTCTTCGTGTCAGGCGCGTCGGGGTAGCCGCTTCCGTAGCGCGAGACGCATTCCACGCCCACTGACAGGAACACGTCACCCTCGCCCGCCTCGATGGCATGGGTGGCGATGCGCGTGGTCATCAACGACGAAGAGCAGTAGCGGTTCACCGTCACTCCGGGCACGTCGATTCGAGCCAGGACCGAGATGACCCGGCCGATGTTGTGACCCTGCTCGCCGCCAGGCAACCCGCACCCGCAGATGAGGTCTTCGATCTCGCCGTGGTCGAGCTCAGGCACCTTCTCCAGCACCTTGGTCACGACGTAGGAGGCCAGGTCGTCGGGCCTGACGTCGACCAACGATCCCTTGCGAGCTCTTCCGATCGGCGAACGGCCCAACGCGACGATCACGGCATGAGTCATGGATCGAAATTATGGGCCGCTCACCAAACGGTTATCGCGAAGGGCGGTCACCGGACACGGCAAATGCGAACAGCCCGCCAAAAGCCGCGCCGATCATTGCGAGGGCGGCGAGAGCGTTGAGGCCGGCCCAGGCGGAGAGGAACAGGACCATGCAAAGGGCCGGCAGCCACAGGATGCCGGCCAGCTCGCGACGCCCTACCGAGCGCCCACGCCTGG
>DAIPXW010000383.1:0-2937 GCA_036783075.1 Candidatus Dormiibacterota bacterium
ACGGGGTTGCCGTAGTAAGCGTATGCGGTGCGAACACCGTTCGGGAATTGAACACCTGAAAGCCGCCGGCTTCCCCCTTCCCAGGTCAGATTGAATGCGCCGAGAATGTTCGTCATCTGCACCAGGCGTCCCGCCGAATCGCCCGGGGGATTCTTGAACACGCTGCCGCAGTTCTTGGTCTTGATGGGCTGGCTCTCGCTCCGCTCTTTCGTGAGCCTCGCCATCAGTGCCTTGGCCTCCTCCCCATCGCCTCGCTCGAGCTCGATGGTCGCGGACACGACCAAACCTCCTTTGAGGGCCCCTTCGCGCAGCGCGGAGGTGCGGTATCCGAAATGTAGGTCGGAAGGCTTCCATGTCTTTTTGCCCTCGCCGGGCATGAAGCCTTCGACGTTCACCAGGACGTCGCGCAGCTCTTTCCCCCAGCATCCGGCGTTCTGGTAGACGGCCCCACCCACCGTCCCGGGCACGCCGATGGCGAACTCGAAGCCGCGCAAGCCGGCGTCGGCGACGATGCGCGCCAGACGCATCATCTTCAACCCGGCGCCGGCCGTCACCCGGCGGCCGTCGATGGTGTGTTCGCGGTTGACGACACGGATCACCAGGCCTTCGACGCCCGCGTCGGCGACGAGCAGGTTGGTGCCCGCGCCCAGCAGGAGGTACGGGATGCCCCGTTGCCGGCTGCCGTCGATGGTCTGCTCGACAACCTCAGGGCGGCTGAGCTCGAGGAAGAACTCCGCGGGGCCGCCGATGCCGAAGGACGTGCATGACGCCAGAGGTTCGTCCTCGCGGACGCCCGCCAGTGAACGCAGCCAAGCGCGGTTAGACGCGGTGCGCCAGTTCATCGCCCAGCTTGTTGATATCGCCGGCGCCCATCAGGAGCAGCAGGTCTTGAGGTCCGATCAAGCCTTCCAGCATCTCGCGCGCGGTCTTGAAGTCACCGGCGTAGGTCGCGTTCGGCATCTGGTGCGCGAGGTCGGCAGCCTGCACGCCCGACGGGTTGTCCTCGCCCGCGCTGTACACGTCCAGCACGAGCACCTTGTCGGCCCCGTCGAAAGCCCGCGTGAAGTCGTGCATGAATGCCGCAAGGCGTGAGTAACGGTGCGGCTGAAACACGACTATGAGGCGTCGGTGGCGCAGCTCGCGCGCGGCCTCGATCGTGGCGCGCACCTTCGTCGGATGGTGCGCGTAGTCGTCGTACACCGCCGCACCCTGGAACACGCCGAGAAACTCCATTCTGCGATGCGCTCCGGGGAAGGACGCCAGGCCGGCGGCGACGTCGGCAAAAGAGATTCCAAGCTCGAGCGCCATTGCGGCCGCAGCCGTTGCGTTCTGGATGTTGTGACGCCCGGGTTGCTGCAGGTTGACACGGCCAAGCTCCTTGCCGCCGTGATGGATGGGAAAAGGCCGGACCGGCTCGCACCGATACGTCGCGTCGTGCCGAAACCCGTACGTGACCCGGCGCGCCTTCGGCTTCAGCTCGCGCGCAAGCTCGTCGTCGATGCATACGACCGCCAGCCCGTCCTCCGGAAGGTTCTGGATGAACCACTGGAAAAGGTCGCGCACCGCGCTGACGTCGCGGAAGTGATCCGGGTGGTCGAGCTCGATGTTCGTGACGATGGCGCGTCGCGGGTGGTGAAGGGTGAGCGTTCCGTCGGACTCGTCCGTCTCGGCGACGAGCCAGTCGGACCGCCCGGCGCGGGCGCTCGCCCCGTCGCCGACCAGGACCGTGGGGTCGTAGCCCGCGGTGACGAGGATGTGGCCGAGCATGTGGGTCACTGTGGTCTTGCCGGCGGTTCCTGCGACCGCGATCGAATCTGACTTGTTGATGAGATCGGCCAGCATCTCGGCGCGGCTCAGGACGGTCAGGCCCATGGCGCGCGCGGCGTCGAGCTCGGGCGATCCCTTGACCGCGCCGCTGTAGACGAGCAGGTCCTGGAACAGGACGTGCTCGGGATCGTGGCCGATCATGACGCGCACCCCGGCGTCCTCGAGCTCCTCGGTCGTGTCGGACGCTTTGACGTCGCATCCGCTGACCTCGTCGCCCCGCGCGAGGAAGACACGCGCCAGCGCGGAGACGCCGGCCCCACCCACGCCCATCAGGTGGACCCTCACGAGTGGGCTCCCTTGCCGGCATCCGGCGTTCGCGCCACGTCGTGAAGCACCGCGAGCACCTGCCGCGCCGCGTCACGCCGGCCGGCCGCGGCCGAGGCCGCCGCCATCGCCAGGAGCTTCTCGTCATCGAGGCTGTCGATCGCGGCGACCAGCGCCGGCCCCGTCAGGGCGGCGTCACCGATGCGCACGGCGGCGCCGGTCGCGACCATCGCCTCGGCGTTCTCCTCCTGGTGGCCTCCACCGAAGGTGCCCGGGACCAGGATCATGGGCAGGCCGACGGCGGTCGCCTCGGCGATCGTCCCGACCCCGGCCCGGCTGACCACCAGGTCGGCGCGCGACATCAACGCCGGCATGTCATCGGCGAACGTCATCCCCAGATAGCGCTCTCGGGCATGCTGAGTCACACCGGCGGCGCCCTGGCCGCCCGCCACGTGCACGACCTCGTCGAACCGCCGGCACAGCTCGTCGAGGGCCGCCCATACCGCCTGGTTCAGGTTCCGTGCCCCCTGGCTGCCCCCGGTGATGAGCAGGTGGCGTGGTGGCACAGCCGGAGTTCGCCGCGCGAAACCCTCGCGCAGGGGCACGCCGGTCAGGATCACTCGCGCATTCTTGATGCGCTGCTCGGTGCCCGGCAGGGTCGTGCACACGGCCGCGGCCCGGCGGGCGAACATCCGCGTGGCGAGCCCGGGTCGCACATCCTTCTCGTGAAGCACATAAGGGATGCGGCGTAGGCGCGCGGCGGCGATCGCCGGCGCCATCACGTAACCGCCCATGCCGAGCACGACGTCGGGGCGGAAGCGATCCACGATGCGCAGCGCCGCCGCG
>DAIPXW010000384.1:0-2917 GCA_036783075.1 Candidatus Dormiibacterota bacterium
TGTTCGCCGCGGGGCTCACTCTCGAAACGGCCCTGGGGCTGATGGGCGATCATCCTGGAGCCGGGAAGGTCCACGAAGCCATCGGCGAGCTGGACCTGGCGATCCGGGATATCAGGAACGTCGTGTTCGATCACCATCAGCCTGATCCGCCCTCCGGAGAGCGTGTCAGCCATGGCCCCCCGCCGAGAACGGCCGGAAGGAGCTGGTGACCCATGCAGACCCCGGACTCGCACCCTGGCCTCCGCCAGGCGCCTGATGCCGCGGCAGGGCCATCCGCCGGTCCTGAACGGCTGCCGGGGATCCGGCACCTCATAGCGGTGGCCAGCGGAAAGGGGGGCGTCGGCAAGTCCACGGTCAGCGTCAATCTTGCGCTCGCGCTGCAACAGTTCGGCGGCCAGATCGGGCTGGTCGACGCCGATGTCTTCGGACCGAGCATCCCGGTCATGCTAGGACTCCCCACCGGTCAACAGCCGGAGGCGACCCCGGACCAAAAGCTCATCCCCCCCGCTCCCTACGGCTTGAAAGTGATATCGATGGGCATGCTGAGGGGAGACGACAACCCCGCCATGCTGCGTGGACCGATGGTGGGCAAGTTCCTGAACGTGTTCATCGGCGGCGTGCAATGGGGCCAGTTGGACGCCCTGATCTTCGACCTCCCGCCGGGGACTGGTGACACCCAGTTGACGCTGTCTCAGAGCCTCCCGCTGTCCGGAGCGGTCGTCGTGACGACGCCGCAGGACGTGAGTCTCAAGATCGCCCGCCGCGGGCTCCGGATGTTCGAGACATTGCACGTCCCCATCCTCGGCATCATCGAGAACATGAGCACGTTCACCTGCCCGCACTGCGGGAAGGACACCGATGTCTTCCGCAGCGGCGGCGGCGAGCGGATGAGCGGGCAGCTCGGGGTTCCGTTCCTCGGCGCGATACCCCTCGACGCCGACATCGTCACCGGCGGGGACGAGGGGCGTCCGATGCTCCTCGATAAGCCGAACTCGGTTGCAGCCCAGGCCTACAAGGCGATCGCCACGGCACTCGCGGATCAGCTCCAGGGTCTTCCGACCATGGTACTGAGGCCATTCGCGTGGACGTGGGAGTCGGGCGAGGGAGAGCCAGCCTGGGTCGAGAGCGCCGTTCGGCCGTCGGGTTCTCGGACGACCTCGGTCGGCTTCCGCCAGCGAGATGCGCGGACGCTGTCCGTGCTCTGGCAGGATGGGCACCGTGACGACTTCGATGTCCGGGACCTCCGGCTGGATTGCCACTGTGCCGCCTGCATCGAGGAGGCCAGCGGGCGTGCGCTTTTGGATCCGAAGAGTGTGCCACCGGACATAACTCCACGCGTGATCTCGAGCGTCGGCAACTATGCCATCACCATCAGCTGGAGCGACGGCCACAGTACCGGCATCTACTCCTTCGAATACCTGCGGGCCATCGGTGAGCGCGACGCGGCTAAGGTCGTGGAACATGTCTGAATCTGATCTGCCCATCGATCCGGCGATCACGATCCAGGCAGAGACTTCGCTCGTCGATCCTGACACGTGCAAGTTCACCGTGAGCCGGACGGTGCATCCCGGCGGCCCGTTTTTCTTCGACGACCGGAAACGCGCCCGTGGGTCGCCGCTCGTCGAGCGGTTGTTCGCGCTTCCTGGCGTTGCCTACGTGCTCATCGCCGGCAACGTGGTGACTGTGGGGAAGGAGCCAGGCGCCTCTTGGTCCGGGCTGAGACCGGCGATCGGAACGGGTCTCCGGACGCAACTGCTCACGGGAATACCGGCCATCCTCGAGGCTACTGCCAGCGCAGGCACACGAGAGCGGACCGACGCCGAGAGCCGGGCAGTCGTTCAGCAACTCCTGGACCGGGAAGTCAACCGTTCCATCGCTGCCCACGGCGGGCAGATCTCGATCGTAGACGTCCGGGACGGGAACCTCTTCATCGCCATGAGCGGCGGGTGCCAGGGATGCTCGGCATCAAAGGTGACCCTGCGCCAGGGGTTCGAGGTGATGCTGCGCAGGGTCGCGCCGGAGATCACGAATATCGTCGACACGACGGACCACGCAGCGGGGAATACGCCGTTCTACAGCCGCACAGGGTAGAGCCGGGATCCACCAAGACGGGCGCGCCAGTGGCTATGTCAACCCGACCTTGATCCCGACCTCCGCGGACCCTCACCCCAGTCCGGTAGGGGTGGACCAGCGCGTTCACCCATCGAATAGCCCACTCCAGACACGCAAGAACTACGTGTCGACGCTGTTCGCCAAGCTCGGCATGAAGCAGCGCACCCAGGCGGCCGCCTACGCCGCCCGTACCTTCGCAGGTTGCAAACTCGAATCTAGGCAGAACAGGAGGATCATCGATTGAAGCCTCCGTAGATCAGCGCAGCGTGTCCCACCCGTACCGGTCCATCCGCTTCGCCAGGTCAGGGTCCACCGCGTGCCCGATCCGGACGCCGTTGCCCGGTATCGTCCTCCCCGTCTTGTGACACGGTCGTGACAGACGGCGGAGGCGACCTGCCCCGGCGGCCTGTTCCGAGCGCCTGCGGACCTCCGGCGTGAAAGCCGGGACCTACGTCCCTGCTTGCCTGGTCTTTGCTCCAGTTGACTTGCCGCGTGTTCCTGGGCGCCGAGATACGGCTGGACGTCGGCTTCAACGCCGCCCAGGCCAGGCTGGCGAACCTGGCCCGCGGCGGGCTGCTGCGACGCGCATCCCATGACGCCTACGACGAACTGGGAACTGGCCTGGCCCGGATCGGCCCGCTAGGCGCCGCGCCGGGCATGTCCAGGCTGGTGGCGGTGCGGTTCAGTGACATGGCGATCCATGAGGACTTCGCTATCGAGGCGATGCGGTGGGAAGCTATCGGTCCCGGAGGGGCGTTGTTCCCGGCTCTGGACGCCGACATCAAGCTCACCCCGGCCGGGGAAG
>DAIPXW010000385.1:0-2915 GCA_036783075.1 Candidatus Dormiibacterota bacterium
TGCCGAGCTTGTCCTTAAGGCGCTCGATGTGAAAGCGGTTGAGTGTCCCGTCTTGCAGCATGCGGGGCAAAAGGAAGCACGACAGCCCGCCCGGCGCTTTGGCCAGGACCAAGAAGGCGTCGCACATCGGCGCGGAGACGAACCATTTCTGGCCCGTGAGCAGATGCTCGCCGCCGGTGCCGGTCGGAACGGCGCGCGTCGTGTTGGTGCGCACATCCGACCCGCCCTGCCGTTCGGTCATCGCCATTCCGAACAGCACGCCGCGCTTGGACGACGCGGGCCTCAGGCCTGGGTCGTACTCGAGTGTCGTGATCAGCGGTTCCCATACCGCTGCGAGGTCAGGCTGCTTGCGCAGCGCGGGCACAGCCGCGTACGTCATCGAGATGGGGCATCCGTGGCCGCCTTCCACCTGCGACCAGATGTAGAAGGCGGCGGCTCGCGCCGCATGCGCGCCCGGGCGCGGCTCTCGCCACGGCAGGGAATGAAGCCCGTGGCCTACGGCCACCTCCATCAGCCTGTGCCAGGCCGGATGGAACTCGACCTCGTCGATGCGCTCGCCGAAGCGGTCATGGGTGCGAAGCTGCGGCGGGTTCGCGTTGGCCTGGAAGCCCCACTCGATCGCCTCCTCTGTGCCGGCGAGGCGCCCGAGGTCGCCGACCAGCGGCTCGGCCCACGACGCCCCTTCCCGCTCGAGCGCCTCGCGTAAAGGCGCGTCGGCCTCGAACAGGTTGTAGTCGACCAGCGGTGGCGGCTGGTTGCTATTCACGCGCCACCTCCGCCACGAGCCGCAGCTGTTCCTTGCGCTCCTCGTGGTCCATGGACATCGGGGAGACGATAAGCGTCTCGACGCCCGCGTCGCGATAGGCCCGGATTCGCTCGCGCGCCCGCTCCCGCGGGCCCGCGATGCTGACCGCGTCGATCAGGTCGTCGGGCAGGGCGAGCATCGCCTCGCTCTTGCGACCTTCCAGGTAGAGCTCCTGCACCTGCTGCGCCTCGCGTTCGAAACCGTACGACGAGACCAGGCGGTTGTAGAAGTTCTGCTCGCGCGAGCCCATGCCGCCGACGTAGAGGCCCAGCATCGGCCGTATGGCGTTGCGTGCCAGCTCGACGTCGTCACTGATCATCACGTTCACCGTCGGACAGATCCGGAAACCGTCCAGCGATCTTCCCGCGCGGGCCGCCCCCTCCTCGAGCGGCACGCGAAGCGCGGCAGTGTGCTCGGGTGAGAAGAAGACGGGCAGCCAGCCGTCCGCGATCTCACCGGCGAGGGCGACGTTCTTGGGCCCCAACACTGCGAGGTAGATCGGGATCTGCGGCTGCACCGGCCGGATCGTGAGCTTGAGCGCCTTGCCGGGGCCGTCTGGCAGAGGTAGCTCCATGGTCTCACCGTGGAACTCCACCTTCTGGTGCGCCAGCGCCATCCGGACGACCGCCACGTACTCGCGGGTGCGCTGCAGCTGCTTTCCGAAACGCACGCCGTGCCAGCCCTCGGACACCTGTGGACCGGACGTGCCCAAGCCGAGCAGGAAGCGCCCTCCGGACAGCTGGTCGATGGTGGCGGCCGTCATGGCCGTCATTGCGGCGCTGCGGGCCGGAATCTGGAAGATGCCCGCGCCGAGCTTGATCCGGCTCGTCCCTGCCGCGAGCCAGGCGAGCACCGTGGCCGCGTCTGAGCCGTAGGCCTCCGCGGTCCACACGGAGTCGTAGCCGAGGTCCTCGGCGGTTCGGGCGAGATCGAGCTGGTCGGCGGCGGTGACGCCGAAGCCCCAATAGCCGACGGCGATGCCGAGCTTCATCCGGGCCGAGTGTAGTCCGAGCTCAGGCGGTGGGAACGAAGGTCTGGTACAGGAGGAAAACGTTCAGCGCGATGATCACGCCGGCCACCGCGTAGGCCGCCAGGTTCGTCAGACGCCGGTTCACGAGGTTGCCCATGATCTTCGGGTTCCGGCAGAACATGACCAGCGGGATCAGCGCGAACGGGATGCCAAAGGAAAGGAACACCTGGCTCAACACAAGGGCGCGCGACGGGTCGAAGTGGATTCCGATCACGATCATGGCCGGGACCATGGTGATCGCCCGGCGCAGGAACACGGAGATCTGCTTGTGGATGAAGCCCTGCATCACAACCTGGCCGGATAGGGTCCCGACCGATGACGACGAGACGCCGGACGCGAGCAGGGCGATGCCGAACACGATGCCGCTGTGTGCGCCGAGGTAATGGTCGAGAGCGTGGTAGACGGTGATGAGGTCGCTGCCTTCGTTCGTCATCCCGCGCGAGCCGAAGACGGCGGCCGCGGTGGTGAGCATCGCCATGTTGATGACACCCGCGATGCCCATCGCGATCACGCAGTCGATGAGCTCGAAATGAAAGATCCTGCGCTTGGCCTCGGGGTTGGCGCCGACGATCCGCTTCTGCGTCAGCGCCGAATGCAGGTAGATCACGTGAGGCATCACGGTGGCGCCGAGGATGCCCACGGCCAGCAGCACGGAGGCGTTTCCGTCGAGGTGCGGTACGAACGTCCCGCCCGCGACGCTTCCCCACGCCGGACCGGCGCGGAACACCTCCAGCCCGAAGGCGATCACGATCAGGCCGACGAGCCCCGTGATCGTCGCCTCAAGGCGCCTGAATCCCCACGCCTGCAGGCCCAGGATCGAGAAGGCGAGAACACCGGTGAGGAGTCCGGAGAGGAACAAAGGGATCCCGAAGACGAGATAGATGCCGAGCGCGGCGCCGACGAACTCCGCCAGGTCGGTGGCCATCGCGATCAGCTCGGCCTGGATCCACAGAAAGATCACGACCGGCCGCGGGAAGTGATCCCGACACAGCTCGGGAAGGCTCCGTCCCGTGGCGATGCCGAGCTTTGCGCTCATCGACTGGATGAGCATCGCCATCAGGTTCGCTCCGAGTACCACCC
>DAIPXW010000386.1:0-2900 GCA_036783075.1 Candidatus Dormiibacterota bacterium
AGCAGCGCGATCCACTATCGCAACACGACCCTGACCGGCGACGAGATGCTCGCCCACATCAAGCCGCTTCTGGACGAGACGCACCTCGGGTCGACACCCGGCCGCAAGGTGATCGAGGTTCATGCCCGCAGGGCCGGCAAGGGCGGCGCCCTCGGCGCGCTTCTTCCGGCCGATGATCCGGGCGGGGTCGTGTGCTTCGGCGATGACGAGAACGACCGCTCGATGTTCGAATACGTGAGCTCGCTCTACGTCCCGCACCTGTGCGTGGGGGTGAGCTCACCCGAGGCACCGCCAGACCTGTTCGATCGCTGCGAGCTGATCGTCAACGGCCCCGCCGAAGCAGCCGCCCTGATGAACGTGATCGTCGAATGGGCTTCTCTCTCCCGCATGGCGGGAGGGTCAGAGTGAGGGGTCGCCCAACCAAGACTAGTCCGGCGCCAAACGAGCCGCCGGCTTCACCAGGTCTCGCAGATCCTGGACCTGGTTGCTGATCCACCGCGCGATGTCGTTCGTCCGCACCACCTCACGCGCGAGCTCGTTCATGCGGTGCCGGTCTTCGAGCGGCATCGTCAACCCGGTGTACATCGCCGCGGCGGTCGCCTCGACGTCAAACGGGTTGATCGAGAGCACGCGCCCGCGCAGCTCTTCGTGCGCGCCCGCGTTCTCAGACAGCACGATCACCCCGTCCGTCTGGTTCACCAGCGCGCCCTCTTTGCTGACCAGGTTGAGACCGTCGTAGACCGGGTTGACCAGGAGCACGTCGAAGTTCTTCAGCGCGGCGATCGCCTTCCGTTCGCTCTCACCGATCTCGAGGCGTATCGGCTGCCACTCCTCGGACCCGAACTCGCTGTTGATGCGCCCCGCCGCCTGGCGGATGAGCCGCAGGTACCGGCTGTAGACCGCGACGTCCTGGCGCGACGGCTGAAGGAACGCCCAGAACTGGACCTGCCCGCGGAGCTCGGGGTGATAGCGCAGAAGCTTCTCGTAGGCGATGAAGCCCCGGACGATGTTCTTGGAGGGATCCGTGCGGTCGATGCGCGCGATGAGAAGCGGCGGTCGCCACGAGGCGAGCTCGTGCTCCTGCCGCTTGACGCCACGCGAGGCGGCAAGGTGCATCGTCGTCTGGACGTCGATGGAGATCGGATAGTGGCGCGCGTAGGTGACGCGGCCGCCCGACACGACGGCGCGTTCGCGCTCGTCCACTTTCAACCCGCCGTTCTCCTCGCACGTCAGCAAGAAGTTGCGAACGTCAAGGCTTGACTGGAAGCCGACGACGTCGCAGCCGAGCAGGCCCTCGAGGATCGCGTCGCGCATCTCCTTGGGCAACACCTTCCAGTACTGCGGGGTCGGCCACGGGACGTGCACGAAGTGCTGGATCACCGCCGACGGCAGCTCCTTCCTGACAAGTCGAGGCACCAAGTAGAGCTGGTAGTCGTGGACGAGCACGAGGGGGTGCCCCTTGTTCGCGCGCGCGACCTCGACCACTTTCGCCGCGAACTGACGGTTGACCTCCACGTACCCTTCGGCCCACGCCTGGTGGATTCGCGCGTCGATGACCGGCTCGGTTCCCAGGTCCCACAGGTAGTGCTGTATGAACCACAGGACGGGGTTGGCGATCACCGAGTAGTACATCTCGTACTGCTCCCGGGTCGGCGTCACGTAGTGGAGGCGGCCGGTCGAGTGCAGGAGCGGTACGGTGACCGCCGCGCCCTCCCTGGTCGCGAGTGCCCTCTCCTCGTCGTTTCGCGCGCACGCCACCCAGTCCGCGCCGGTCGCCTCCGCGAGCGTCAGCAGGGCGGTGATCACGCCCCCGGCCCCTCGCCTGAACCCTCCCTCTGGCCTGGGCTCGTGGGGCGCGCGATTGCTCACGAGGATGGGGGTGTAGTCCGGGAGCGTACGTGCGACGTAGTCCCGGAGCGACGAGCCGTGCCTACCGCCCGTGGTGGAGCTTCCTAACGAGCAATGAGCGGTCGATCGGGACCTCGCGAACGCGCACGCCGGTCGCGCGCGCCAGCGCGTTCACCAGCGCGGCCGTCCCCGGGATCGCCGGCGGCTCGCCGACGCCTTTCGCCCCGAGCGGCCCCACCGGCGACGGCACCTCGATCAGGCGGACGTCGATGTCAGGCAGCTGGTCGGCCGTCGGGATCTCGTAGTCGAGGAAGCTCCCTGTGCGCAGCTGTCCTTCCTCGTCGTAGAACAGCTGCTCGCCCAGGGCCCTGCCCAGCGACTGCGCCGCGCCTCCGTGGATCTGGCCCTCCGCCTCGGGAGCGTTGATGGCCCGCCCGACGTCCTGGATCGCCGCGTACCCCGTCAGCTGGTAGGCGCCGGTCTCGGGGTCGGCCTTCACCCGGGCGATGTGCACCGTGAAAGCGGGTGACGCGCTCTGGACCGCCGAGCGGCCCGTCGCCTCGACCGGTTTGTACCGCCCGCCGAACTCTGTGCTCATCGCGACGAGCTTTTTGATCTCGACATAACGTTCCGGAACGCCTTTGACCGTGACTCGTCCATCCACGATGTCGAGGTCCTCGGACGCCGCTTCGAGCTCCTCGGTGGCCATCTCCAGGAGCTGCCGCCGCGCCTCCAGTGCGGCTTCGTAGACGGCGCCGCCGACGCTGTACGTGATCTGGCTCCCTCCCGCCATCGGTCCGCGGGGCGCATTCGTCGTGTCGCCAGTCGTCACGCGCACGTTCTCGGGCGACACGCCGAACGCCTCGGCCGCGATCAGGGCGAGCCCGGTCGCGGAGCCGCTGATGTCCGGCGACCCGATCAGGATCGAGACGGTCCCGTCGGATTCCACACGGCACCCCGCCGCGGCGGGGCTCCGGCCTCCGCCCCACGATCCAAGGGCCACGCCGACGCCTTCATCCGGGCCCACGGCCGTCGTGTAGAGCGGGTGGCCG
>DAIPXW010000387.1:0-2888 GCA_036783075.1 Candidatus Dormiibacterota bacterium
GTCGAGGGCTCGTGGCCGAGCCCCAGGTAAACGAAGCGCCCCTCGTCTGCGTGCCGTTCGTACGCGACGACCTGGTCGGTGAAGCGCCAGCTCGCGCGCATGAGCACCGATGCGCCGGAGGGAGGCCCCTCAGACAGGTACAGCTCATCGCGCAGACGCAGCTCGGAGCCGAGGCGAGCGGTCAGCGGGTGGTCGGGATCGGGCCTGACCACCAGCTCGGTCAGCGGCCCGGGCGCGCCCGGAACCCAGCCCGCGAGCTCGCTCAGCGGACCGTGTTGGGCCCAGACGGCGAGGGTCCCGTGCAGCAGTACGAGACCTCCACCGCGGCGCACGAACTCGGCGAGCCGGGCCGCCTGGTCGTCGCTCAGCGGCTGGTCGCTCGCGGCGAGCACGACTCGGGCGGGTCCCGGTTCGAGCTCGCCGGTCCCGGTGGCCACCTCGATATCGAATCGGTGCATGGACTCGAGCGCTCGCACAAGAGGCCGGGCCAGGCGGGGGTAGTCGTGCTTGCCGCCCACCAGCAGGACCCGTACGGCGACCCTGTCGGTCATCTAAGCGACTTTACGCCGCACAGGTGTACCGGTATGAGAGGGAACCCCGGAGTGGTTCCCTCTGCGCGCCAGGCGCGGGCAGGTTGGGACTTACTGATCTCATCGCCCGGTCGCTGCGCGACCGAGCTGCTCTCCTTCCGGTATAAGGTTCGGCCTTAACCGATGAGTCACTCCCGGCCTCGCTGGGAGTCAGATGGACAAAGTCGCGGCCGGGGAGACCCCGGCCGCCCTTGCCGGCGCTGCGATCTTGTGCAGCACCTCTAGCGTCAGCTCCGCCGCCCGGGTCCAGGTGTAGCCCGCGGCGCGCCGCCTTCCCTCGTCCCCCAGCTTCTGACGCAATCCGGCGTCGGCAAGCAGCCGTTCCAGCGCACCGGCGATGGCGTCGACATCGTCCGGCCTCACCGTGATGGCCGCACCCATCGCAAGCTCGGGCAGGGATCCCGCCGTGCCGACGACGGCCGGCTTTCCGCGTGACATCGCCTCGAGAAGGGGGAGCCCGAAACCCTCGTAGAGGCTCGGAAACGCGAGCACGGAGGCCGACTCGTAAAGAGCGCTCAGCGTCGGCTCGTCCACGTGGCCGAGATAACGCACGCCCGGTTCGGCTGCGATGCGCTGAAGCGTGTCTCCGTACGCCCAACCGGGCCGGCCGGCAATGACCAGCTGCGGCACTTGTGGGTGCCCGTCGGTGGGGGCGCCGTCGCGACCGCGCAGCCGGCGGAAGGCGGCGAGCAGACGCGAGTAGTTCTTCCTCGGTTCGATCGTTCCCACGGCCAGGATGAACCCCGGCTCCAGGCCTTCCGGCAGAGGGCCGGCGGGCACCTGCGAAGGCACCCCCTCGGGGATCACCGCCACCCTGAACTCGAGGTCCGGCAGACGGTAGTGATCGAGCAGGTCGCGCTTCGTGGACTCGGACGGCACGAGAACCGCCGCCGCACTCCGCAGCGCGGGGCCGAGGACCGCGCCCATGTAGGCTCGCTGCTGCCAGGGGACCTCGGCCGGCCGGATCCGAAATGCCAGGTCGTGCACGAAGATCGCCGCGGGCGGGGCTGCGCGATGTCGGAACCGCGGGCTGGGCCAGTAGGGGTAGAGAATCGCGTCACAGTCGAGCATCGGCTCGACCGTTCGCAGCCAGCGGGCCTTCAGGGCCAGCTCGTGGCGGTACGGGGCGAGGACCGCGTCACAGTCGAGGCCCGATAAAGACTCCGGCCGCTCGCGACTGCACAGGAGGGTGAAGGCATCCTGGCCACGCCCGGCGACGAGGGCCCTGGAGAGCTCGACGGCGACCGTGTGCATGCCTACCCGGCGCGGCCGCCAGCAGGCTGTGACGTCGATGGCGAAGCGGGGCACCTGACGACTCTACAAGCTGCCCACGCGCGGCTTCCGGCGCCAAGTGGCGCCAGGCCGCCAGTTAACAAACGGACTTTCGGCCGCCGGGGGACAAACGAGAAGGCCCTCAGCCTGGGGGCAGAGAGCCTTCTGAAAGGAGGGAGGGGGGCCTGTAAAGCACGATGTTAAATCGAGGTCCGTAACAACTGCGGAAACAAAAATCGGCTGTTTTCCGGCTCAGGTTTCCACGGAGCGGATCGCGAACACGCAGTCGAACGTCCCGGTCACGCAGCCACACTCGACCTCCTCGACGTACCAGTCGTTGGCGAGCCCGGCCCACCGCAGGATCGTCTCGATGGTCGTCGTCCAGATATGGCAGGACTTCACCGTCTTGATCCGGCCCAGCGCGAACATGTTCGAGAAGTTGACGAGCCAGAACTGGTGCTCGTCCACCTGGAGCCAGGCGTGCGTGTGCTCGCCACGCACGTTGTCCATCGCCTCGGTGAAGGACTTGACGACGCCGGCGAGCTTGCGCTGGCGGCCGGGAACGAGGCGCCGCGGACCACCCATCCCGTGGCGTCCTTCGGCGAGCCACCGCTCGGTGGCGCGCCGTCCCCAGGCCCTGATCATGTCTTCCGCCTCGGGACCGTAGACGGTCTCGAACGCCTCGTTCAACCGGCTGAGCGATTCGACCGGCGAGGACAGCTGCTCATCGTGCGGTGGATCCTGCTCGATGTACTGCACGAGGCCGGCCGCGTAAGCGATCTCCGGCCACCGGTCCCCGGTCACGTCCCGCGCGACGTGCACCAGGTTGCTGAAATGCGAGTTCAGGATGAAGCGACCTCGCGCACGGGAGGCTTTGACCCCCATCAGCTCCAGGGTTCTTATCGCCGAGCCGCCCACCGCGGTCGGGGTCGGAATCGGCGAACCGTGCAGCGGGGCGGGAGCCGAGATCACGCGCTGGTTGGCGGCGGTCGCGGGCTCGTTGGCGGCCGCAGGTCGGGGCGCAAC
>DAIPXW010000388.1:0-2887 GCA_036783075.1 Candidatus Dormiibacterota bacterium
AGGCAAAACGGGGTGCCGATCTCGTCCTGGCGCCTGTAGCGCCGGCCGATGTTGCCGCCCGTCTGGTCGTACTCCACCCGGAACTTTCCCTGGAGCGACTTCTGCACGTCGCGAGCGATGTTGATCAGCTCATCCTTCTTGGACAGCGGCATCACCGCCACCTGCACCGGCGCCACGTTCGGGTGGAGGCGCAGGAGCACTCGCGGTTCGTTGTTGACCACGTCCTCGTCGTACGCGTCCAGCAGCAGCGTGATGAAGATCCGCTCCAGGCTCACGGCGGGCTCGATGACCCACGGCAGGTAACGCTCGTTCGTCTCCGGATCCAGGTAGGTGAGGTCGACTTTGGAGCGCTCCTGGTGAACCACCAGGTCGAAATCGGTCCGGTCCGCGATCCCCTCCAGCTCTCCCCAACCGAAGGGGAAGTCGTATTCGATGTCGGTCGTCATCTTCGAGTAGTGCGACAGGCTTGCCCTCGGGTGGTCGTAGAAACGCAGACGCTCCGCGCCGATACCCAGGACGTCCGTGTACCAGCGCATCCGCTCCTTCCGCCAGTAGTCGAAGACCTCCTCGTCGTGGTGCGGGCGGACGAAGTACTCCATCTCCATCAGCTCGAACTCGCGCACTCGGAAGACGAAGTTGCCTGGCGTGATCTCGTTGCGGAACGCCTTGCCCTGCTGCGCGATGCCGAACGGCACTCGCACGCGTGACGAGTTCAGGACGTTCTTGAAGTCCACGAACATGCCCTGCGCCGTCTCCGGCCGAATGTAGACCTCCGAGGAGGTGTCTTCCAGCGGGCCCACGTGGGTCTTGAACATCAGGTTGAACATGCGGGGTTCGGTCAGCTCTCCACCGCACTCCGGGCAAGTGTTGCCGGTCACGTGGTCGGCACGCCAGCGTTTCTTGCACTCGCCCAGGCACTGTCGCAGCGGGTCGACGAAGTTGGTGAGGTGGCCCGAGGCCGCCCACACGTCCGAGGGCATGATCAGCGTCGATTCCAGTCCGACCACGTCGTCGCGCAGGTCGACCATGTGGCGCCACCACAGGTCGCGGATCGCCCGCTTCAGCGCGACGCCATACGGGCCGTAGTCGTAGAAGCCCGACAGGCCCCCGTAGATCTCGCTCGACGGGTAGATGAAGCCTCGCCGCTTGGTGAGGGCCACGACCTTTTCCATCAGCTGCTCGCGGGCGACGGTCATTTTCTGTTTCGGCCCTCACCCTGACCCTCGCCCCTGCGGGGAGAGGGGAAACTCTTCCTCACCCTTCTTTCAGGACTGAGAGGAAGTTGCCGGCCGGGTCCTTGAACCACGCTATGTCCGGGCCCTGGCCGTTGTCGATGCCTCGGGCAACGCCTCTTTCGTCGGTCATGTTCTCGTAGCGCTCGAACCTGACACCCTTACGAGTCAGCTCGTCGACCGCCTTGTCGATGTCGTCGACCCGGAAGTTCAGGATCGTGAAGGTCGCAGGCGTGTGGTCTTCCTTCGAGTAGATGAAGATGCCGTTCGGTCCGGCGACCTTCAGTCGCAGGCCACGGCCGGGACCCTCCTCTTCGACCTCGAGCCCGAGCGTCGTGCCGTAAAACTCCTTTGCCGCATCGATGTCGTCGACGGAGAAACCGCTGAACGCCTCGCTGCCTTTGATCATGTTCACCTCAACCTATGGCCCTCATCTGGTGCAGGAACTGTAGCGATTTCAGGCGGCGGTCCAGGTGGTGCTCCAGCTGCACGGTCAGCACACCTTCGATCGATGACATGAGCGGCAGGTCCAGCTTGAGGCGGCGGTAGGTTTCCAGGTCGCCCGCGGCCATCAGGCGCAAGACCTTGATCGCCGACAGCGGTACGGTCGACATCGACGGCAGCGCGCAGGCGTCACACAGAAACCCGCCGGCCTCCGCGCTGAACGCCGCCGGCTTGGGTGGCAACGGCTTGTCGCACGACACGCACGCGCCCAGCTGCGGCGCATAGCCCAACAGGTCGAGGGCAGCCATCATGAAATAGGCCGACGCGCGCCGTGGGTCCGTCTCCTGCGCCAGCTCGTGCAGCGCCATCACCGTGAGCTCGTACACGCCGTCCACAGGGTGCCTGTCCTCACAGACACGCTCCGCGAGCTCTGCGATCAGCGCAGCGTGCGACATGACCTCCACATCGCCCTCGATCCGGTAGCCAGGCACGCGCTGAACCTGCGCCACGACGTCGAGGTCGCCGCGGCCCTTGGCCAGCAGCACGTCGACGTGTCCATAGAGCTCGAGCGACGGCCCCAGCTTCGATTCCGGGCGGCGCACGCCTTTTGCGATGGCCCCCACCTTGCCGTGCGTTCGCGTCAGCAGCGTGAAGATGCGGTCGGCCTCGCCGTAGTCGAGCTTGCGCAGCACGACCGCGCGGTCACTATATGTGGCCAGTCTCTCTCTCCGGTTCGGTGTGTCCCGTGCCCTCCGCCTGCGACGGGTGCACGATGCCCGCCTGGATCAGCGTGTCGATCGGCCATGGCTGGTCCGCCGTGAGGCGGATCGTGTCGATGCGCCGTCCCGTCACCTTCTCGACGGTCCACTTCGCGCGGCCCGATTTGAACGAGTCGCCCGCGACCGCGAGCTTGCCGAGCGTCGCGTGGACGTAACCGCCGACCGAGTCGTAGTCGCCGGACTCCTCGATGCCAAGGCCGAGCCGCTCGTTCAGCTCCTCCAGTGGGAAGCTGGCGTCAACCCGCGCCTCGTGGTCGTCGAGGACGACCAGCAGCTCCTGCTCCGCGGTGTCGTACTCGTCGCGGATCTCGCCCACGATCTCCTCGAGCAGGTCCTCGAGCGTGACGAGCCCCGCGGTGCCGCCGTACTCATCGACCACGATCATCATGTGGACCTTCTTGGTCCGCATCTCGTTCAGCAGCTCGTCGACCT
>DAIPXW010000389.1:0-2885 GCA_036783075.1 Candidatus Dormiibacterota bacterium
CCGCAACCTCGAGCTTCGCGCCCTGGTCGAGCTGGTCGACCGCACCCGCACGCCCATCGGCGCCCGGCGGCTGCGGTCATGGCTTGGCGCCCCCATGCGAGACGTGGAGTCGATCGAGCTGCGGCTGGGGGCCGTGGCAGAGCTCGCCGCGGACGCGAACCTGCGACAGCAGCTGGCCGCCGCTCTGAAGCCGGTAGGCGACCTCGAGCGCCTGGCCTCGCGCGCCGGTCAGGGTCATTCCACCGCCCGGGAGCTGGTCGCCCTCCGCCGGTCGCTGGAAGGGGTTCCCGCCCTTCAGCGGGCACTCGCCGCGTGCGAGTCGCTCGCCATGCGCGAGCTCGCCGGACAGGTCAGCCAGGCGCCGGACCTCGCCGAGCTGTTGGCCCGTGCCCTGGTCGACGATCCGCCGCCGGTGGCTCGAGAGGGCGGAGCGATACGGGCCGGATACGACTCGGGGCTCGACGGCATCGCCGAAGCCTCACGCGCGGCGCGCGAGTGGATCGGGTCGCTCGAGGCCGCGGAGCGCCGTCGTACCGGCATCCGATCGCTCAAGGTGGGCTTCAACAAGGTCTTCGGTTACTACATCGAGGTCAGCAACGCGAGCTCCGCTCCGCTTCCGGGCGACTACGTGCGAAAGCAGACGCTCACCGGCGCCGAGCGCTACCTGACGCCCGAGCTGAAGGAAAAGGAGGCGGTCGTCCTCAGCGCACAGGAAAGGATCGCCGAGCGAGAGGTCGAGATCCTCCGGACGCTCTGCGACGCGGTGGCCCAGTCCGCCGAGATCCTGCGTTCGAGCGCCCATGCCATCGGCATGGTCGATGCGCTGCTGAGCCTCGCGACCACGGCTTCCGAGCTCGGGTGGCGAAGGCCCGAGATCAATGCCGGGGCAAGGCTCAGCGTCAAAGGCGGCCGTCACCCCCTGGTGGAGCGCGGTCTTCCCGCCGGCGTTTTCGTCGCCAACGACCTGGAGCTCGACCCGGACTCAGAACAGATCGTGATCCTCACCGGCCCGAACATGGCGGGAAAGTCGACCTACCTTCGGCAGGCGGCCGTGATCGTCCTGCTTGCGCAGTGCGGAAGCTTCGTGCCCGCGGACAGCGCGACGATCGGCCTGGCGGACCGCATCTTCACCCGGGTCGGGGCACACGACGACATCGCCGCCGGGATGTCGACGTTCATGGTCGAGATGACCGAGACGGCCAACATCCTCAACCACGCGACGCGTTCCTCGCTCGTCATCCTGGACGAGGTGGGGAGGGGGACCTCGACTTACGACGGCGTATCGATCGCGCAGGCGGTGGTCGAGCACCTCCACGACTCACCGAAGCTCGGCTGCCGCACGCTTTTCGCTACGCATTACCACGAGTTGACCGCTCTCGCCGAGAGACTGCCGCGCGTGCGCAACCAGCGCGTGGAGGTCCTCGAGGACGGCGAGACGGTGAGGTTCCTGCACCGCGTGGTGCCGGGTG
The DNA here is from genome assembly GCA_036783075.1 of Candidatus Dormiibacterota bacterium. Lineage (GTDB taxonomy): Bacteria > Chloroflexota > Dormibacteria > Dormibacterales > Dormibacteraceae > Palsa-870. The sequence goes on from DAIPXW010000389.1 coordinate 1,470, forward strand.
GCGCGGACCGCTCGTACGGCATACACGTGGCTGCGCTCGCGGGGCTCCCCTCGGGAGTCATCGCGCGGGCCCAGCAGGTGCTAGCGGAGCTGGAGCGGCAGCGTCCGCTAGAGCCGCCGGAGCAGCAGCTCGGCCTTGCCATCGACTTTGCGCCGGACCCGCTGCGCAAAGAGATCGAGGACCTGGAGCCCGATAATCTGAGCCCGCTCGAAGCCCTGCAGAAGCTGTACGAGCTGCGTTCCAGGCTGGCGCGTTGACCGCATCGATCAAGCTGCTCACGCCCGAGATCGCCGACGCGATAGCGGCCGGCGAGGTCATCGAGCGACCTGCATCGGTCGTGAAGGAGCTCGTCGAGAACGCCCTCGACGCAGGCGCGCGCCGTGTCAACATCGATGTGCGGGGCGCCGGAAAGACGTCCATCCGGGTCAGCGACGACGGCTCCGGCATTCACGCCGAAGAGCTCTCGCTGGCCTTTCTGCGGCACGCGACCAGCAAGGTGACCAGGCTCGCGGACCTGGATGCGATCGGCACCTTCGGTTTCCGCGGCGAAGCCCTCGCGAGCATCGGCGCGGTGGCCGACGTCGAGTGCTCGACCAGCGGCGCGACGATCAGGGTCCGCGCAGGCGAGGTCCTCGGTCAGGGATCGGGGCCGCTTCTCCCGGGGCTGGTGATCGAGGTGCGCGACCTGTTCGCCAACGTGCCGGCCCGGCTGAAGTTCCTCAAAAGCGACGCCACAGAGGTCGCGGCGATCAAGGACATCGTCAGCGCGTTCGCCCTGCTTCATCCGCACGTGCGCTTTCATCTGACGGTCGACTCTCGCGCCGCGGTCAGCACGACCGGCGACGGCGACCGGCGCCGCGCGATCGCGTCGGTGTACGGTGCGCCCGTCGCCGCAGAGGTCCTGGAGCTTGCGGGGATGCCGATGATCGCGGGCTGCGTCAGCCAGCCTCGGCTCAGCCGGGGAAGCCGCGACGGGATCGTGCTCGCGGTGAATGGACGGCCCATCAGCGCACGAGCCCTCGTTTACGCTCTGGAGGAGTGCTACCAGGGCAGGCTCGAGCGAGGGCGTCACCCCGTGGCGGTCATCGACGTGGCCATCGATCCGGAACTGGTCGACGTCAATGTCCACCCGGCCAAGAAGGAGGTGCGCTTTCGCGACGAGGGCGCCGTGTTCGCCGCTTTGCAGCGGGCCGTGCGCGCCGCGCTCGACGGCAGCGAACCGTTTCGCTATCGGCCCCTGGTCTCGACGGCGCCGGACACCGGATTGCGCGTCACGCCGCAGCTCACGATCCACGAGGCGGCGACCCGGCTGGCGACGATGGAACCTGCGGTCACTCAAGCGGTCGCTCCGGCCCTTCTGCGACCCATCGGCCAGGCGGGGCCCGGATACCTTGTCGCCGAGGGACCGCACGGCCT
>DAIPXW010000390.1:0-2866 GCA_036783075.1 Candidatus Dormiibacterota bacterium
TCAGGTCTTCTTCTACCAGGGCGACGAGCTCGGGCTGGAGGAGGTCGCCCTGCCGGACGGTGAGCGCCAGGACCCGGTCTTCATCCACTCCGAGGGCCGGCAGGTGGGCCGGGACGGCTGCCGCGTGCCCCTGCCCTGGCAACGGGGCAAGCCGAACGCCGGCTTCTCCAGCGCACCGCCGTGGCTGCCGATGCCATCGGGGTGGGACGAGTTCGCGGTCGACGCCCAGATTGCTTCGGACACCTCGATGCTCGGCCACTACCGCCGCGCCGTCGGCCTGCGCCGGGAGATGGCCGCAGCACTGCCGGAGGTCGTGGCCTGGCGGCCGGCTCCTCGAGGCGTCCTGCTCTATACGCGCGGTCGTCTCGCGGTCGGCTGCAACTTCCTGGACCGACCGGCCACGGTGGAGGTGGGGGGCCGGCTTCTGATCGCAACGAACCGAAAGGTCCAGCACCGTTCGGATCGGCTCACCCTGCCGCCCAACTCCGGCGCTTGGCTGGACCTCTCTTTGAGCCGCTGACGCCCACGGCGGCGGTCAGGCGGCGGCGTATCGCGCTGTGCGCGATCAGCTCACGGAACTGGTCCGGGCCGGCTTCGAACGCTTGTATCGGGGTGAGCGCGAGCGCGGTCTCGGGCGACGGCCGACCGTAGAGCATGGTCATGCCTCCGATGACGTTGCCCCGCGTCGCGACCCGGAGCGGGCGAGCGTCGGCCGAGAGCAGCGCCTGGCCGCCGGTGATGATCCAGAGGCGGGACGAAGGGCGACCCTGGACGGTCATGCGGGTGCCGCGCTCGACTAGCGTTTCGGCAAGGAATCCGGCCGCGAACTCGAGGTCGGGCCATTCGAGGCCGCTGAAGACGCCCATCGAGCCCAGCCGGTCGGCGCGCTTACTCCGCGGCCGCAGAGCCTCGACGAGCCGCGAAAGCCAGGCACGGTCTGCCGTCTCCGGGTTCAAGGAGTCCATCGATCTCGTCGGTAGCCAGGCTACTTCTGGTCGGTTAAGGGCCTGTGGCCCTCGAGTTAACGCTTCCTTACTGGTTGGAGGGGGTTTCCGCCTCTGCCCCAACAGCTTCTTAACCTCTGCTTAGCCTGGCTTCGGGGGGGCAGGCGGTAATCTTCATCCGTGGTGGTGGGAGTCCCGGCTGAGGTTGAACCGACCCCCGTTTCCGAACCGGAGATCCCCCGTTATCTGAACCGGGAGCTCTCGAGGCTCGACTTCGACGAGCGGATCCTGGCCATGGCGGAGGATCCCCGGCTGCCGGTGCTGGAACGGGTCCGGTTCCTGGCCATATTCAGCCAGAACCTGGACGACTTCTTCCAGGTGCGGGTCGCGGGCCTCAAAGAGCAGGTGCTCGCCGCGATCGCGGCCGCCTCGCCGGACGGCATGTCTCCTCTCGAGCAGCTGCGGGCGATCCGGACCCGTGTCGAGGCCCTCGTCGACCGCCAGGTCGGGCTCTACAACCGTGAGATCGTGCCCGCCCTCTCAGACTCCGGGATCGCCATCGTGCGGGCGGCCGACGTCAGCAAGAGAGAGCTGAGCCAGCTCCACTCGATGTTCCGGCAGCAGATCTTCCCGGTGCTGACGCCTCTTGCGGTCGACCCGGGCCATCCCTTCCCCTACATCTCCCACCTCTCGCTGAACCTGGCCGTCATAGTGCGCGACCCACAGCGGCACCAGCAGCGTTTCGCGCGGGTCAAGGTGCCGCCTGTCCTGCCTCGCTTCATCGCCCTCAAAGAAGGGCAGCGCTACGTCCCGCTGGAGGACGTGATCGCGCTGCACCTCCAGGCGCTGTTCCCGGGGATGGAGGTGGTGGCCCACCACCCGTTCCGCGTCACCCGTGACGGGGACCTCGACGACGTCGACAGCGACGCCGAGGACCTGCTGGCCGCCATCCAGACCGAGCTGCGCAGGCGTCGCCGCCACGCGCGGGTGGTGCGGCTCGAGGTCGACCCGGGGATGTCGCCGGAGGTCTTAGAGCTGCTGACCCGTGAGCTGGAGCTGCAGCCCGCGGACGTGTATCAGTCGCCCGGGCTGCTGGACCTCGGCAGCCTGCAGGCCTTGACGCATCTGGACCGTCCAGACCTCAAAGAGGAGCCATGGACGCCGACGACGCAGCCTCGTCTCCGTGGTCCGGGCGCGGAGGTTCCCGACCTGTTCGCCGTGATGCGTGCGGGCGACCTGCTGGCGCACCATCCGTACGACTCGTTCGCCACGTCGGTGGAGGCGTTCATCGACCACGCGGCAAGCGACCCGGACGTGCTCGCCATCAAGCAGACGCTCTATCGAACCTCGGGGCCTGCGAGCCCGATCGTCCGCGCGCTCATCCGCGCGGCGGAGCGAGGCAAGCAGGTCGCCGCACTCGTGGAGCTGAAAGCCCGCGGGGACGAGCAGGCGAACATAGGGTGGGCTCGGGCGCTCGAGGAGGCGAACGTCCACGTCGTGTACGGCCTGCTTGGATTGAAGACCCATGCCAAGGTGACCCTGGTGGTGAGGCGTGAAGGCAAGCACATCCAGCACTACCTGCACGTTGGCACCGGCAACTACAACCCGAGCACCGCGCGCGCCTATGAAGACGTGAGCCTCCTGTCGGCCGATCCCGACATCGGCGCGGACGTCACGGAGCTGTTCAACCTCTTGACCGGCTACAGCCGGCAGAGCAAGTACCGCAAGCTGCTGGTCGCGCCGACGAGCCTTCGGGCAGGCATCACGCAGCTGATCGAGCGCGAGGGCAAGCCGGGCGGCCGCATCATCATCAAGGTCAACAACCTCGTCGACCCCGAGATCATCGACGCGCTTTATGCGGCGTCGCAGGCCGGCGCGCAGATCGACCTCATCGTCCGCAGCATGTGCTCGCTGCGGCCGGG
>DAIPXW010000391.1:0-2861 GCA_036783075.1 Candidatus Dormiibacterota bacterium
GCTCAACACGAGGCCGGCGACACCGGCCACGGCGAAGGCCGCGATGGCTGCCCACCTGACCTGGCTCGGATCGACGACACCCGACGAGGAGGCCCGGACCGGGCCGATGCGAAACGGCGTGTCCGCGCCTCGCGCGTGGTCGGAGTAGTCGTTGGCGAAGTTCACGCCGAGCTGCATCGCCACGCCGACCACGATCGCCAGGAGGCCTGCTCCCAGCCGCGCGCCACCCATGTGCACCGAGATCGCCGTACCCGCGAGCACGGGCGCGACGGACGCCGCAAGCGTCGCCGGCCGCATCGCGGACCACCAGACCCGTGTCGGTGTCAGGGCTGCGACAGAGGCGGCCATCTAGCGTCCCGTCCCGGAAGTGCAGGACACTAGGGCCGCTTCGGAAACTTCTTGAAGTTGGGCTTGCGTTTCTCCACGTACGCGTTGCGGCCTTCCTGCGCCTCTTCGCTCATGTAGTAGAGCAGCGTGGCGTCACCAGCGAGCTGCTGGATGCCCGCCAGCCCGTCGTCCGCGGCGTTGAGCCCTGCCTTGAGCATGCGCAGGGCGAGGGGGCTCAGCTCGAGCATCCGCCGGCACCACGCGACTGTCTCGGACTCGAGCTCGGCGAGCGGCACGACCTTGTTGACGAGGCCCATGTCCAACGCTTGCTTGGCGTCGTACTGCTCACACAGGAACCAGATCTCGCGCGCCTTCTTCTGGCCGACGATGCGCGCGAGCAGCCCCGCGCCATAGCCGCCGTCGAAGCTGCCGACGCGAGGCCCGGTCTGCCCGAACCGGGCGTTGTCGGCGGCAATGGTCAGGTCGCAGACGACATGAAGCACGTGGCCGCCGCCGATCGCATAACCCGCGACCATCGCCACGACGGGTTTGGGGAGGCGCCGGATCTGGACCTGCAGGTCGAGCACGTTGAGCCTGCCGGTCCCGTTGGGGTCGACATAGCCGTCGTCGCCCCGGATCTTCTGGTCCCCGCCCGAGCAGAAGGCCTCGGTGCCCGCGCCGGTCAGGATGACGACACCGATCTCGGGGTCGTCTCTTGCGACCTCGAACGCCCTGGACATCTCCGAGACCGTGGTCGGCCGAAACGCGTTGCGAACCTCCGGGCGGTTGATGGTGATCTTCGCGATGCCGTCCCACGTCTCGTAGATGACGTCCTGGTAATCGCCCGACCCCCTCCAGCCCAAATCCTTCAAGCTTCCACTCCTAGAGCGATCGCTAGCACCATTCGAAATCGTACGCGGTTTCGGAGCCGCGCCGCGCCGGTCAGGCCCGCTGGCGCGGCTTGCGGCGGGGGAAAAGCCTGACGATCTTGGCGTAGTCCTCAGGCGTGTCGATGTCATCCGAGCGGCCTGGTGCCGGCACCACGTCCAGCCGTTCAGGATGGCCCTGGAGGATCTGGCGGGCCCCCGCGTCGCCCTTGAGCGCGAAGAGCTCGCCCCAGAGCTCGCGCGCGAGCACGACCGGCGGAGCCCACTCTCCGTGCTCCTGGCCGACCGCCACGGCGGGCCGCGAGCCCTCACGCCGCCACGAGCGCATCAGAGCGGCGATGGTCCGCGAGCCAACGAGCGGCTGGTCGCCGAGCACGACCACAGCGGCCGCCATCTCTGGCCGCAGCGCCCGCAGGCCGACGTGAAGTGATGAGGCCATGCCCGTCCGAGCCTTCGGGTTGAACACGAGCTCGGCATCGCCGTCGATCGCATCGCGCACGGCCTCGTCGGCGTACACGGCGATGACCTGGTGGCAGCCGCCTTCGGACGCGGACTCGATGGCGTGCCGGACCATGGGCTTCCCGTCGAAGTCGAGCAGGAGCTTCTGCGATCCCGACATCCGCGAGCTGGAGCCCGCCGCCATGACGATCGCGCCTACCGGCAGGAGCGCCGCCGCGAGCCTCTCGAACGGCGGCCGCGCGGAGCGGACCCACTCGACCTCGACACCAGCCCGTATGGCGGCCTCCGCAAATTGGCGCAGCCGCTCGTTGTCGCCGTCCACGAGCATCAAACGCCGGCCGGCGAAGGCGGCCATGTCGGGCAGAGTGTCGGGCAGCCCGACGATCGCGATGGCCGAGCAGTCTTTTCGCGACGCGATGTGTTGGAGCCCGGCCTCGAGGTCGCGGCCACGGACGACCACGCTGTGGGGCCCTTGAGGCTCGCGATAGGTGCGTCCCCTGATGGCGAGGTCGAGGTCGCTCATGACGAACACGCTCACGGCGATCTCAGCATGCCAGATGGGACCGGCCTTACTCTCTTTTTGAATGCCCCTCCTTGGCGCCCACGTCGACTCGTCCGGCGGCCTGCACCTCGCGTACGAGCGCGCGAAGGCGATGGGCGCCGAGGCGATCCAGGTCCATCCCACGCCGCCCGGGTTCTGGGGCTCGCCCAAGCTGGACGACGCGCGCATCGCCACGTTCAAGGACGCGGCGGCGAAGCACGGAAATCCGCCGTTCTACTTTCACGCGGTCTACCTGATCAACCTCGCCGGCGACGACCCGACGATGCGATCGCGGTCGGAGAGCACCCTCGCGGGCTACCTCAAGGCGGCCGACGATCTCGGCATCGACGGCGTGATCTTTCACACGGGCTCGCACAAGGGCGCCGGCTTTGAGGCGCGGCTGCCCGGGATCCTCGAGCACCTGCGGCGCGTCCTCGAGCGCGCCAACCCCACCTCGGCCCGGCTCTTGATCGAGAACAACGCGGGGCTTGGTGGATGCGTCGGAGCCCGCTTCGAAGAGATCGCCCGGATGCTCAACGACCTGGACGACCCCCGTGTCTCAGTCTGTTTCGACACCTGCCACGCGTTCGCCTCCGGCTATGACGAGCGCACGCCCGAAGAGGTGTCCAGGACGCTCGACGAGCTCG
>DAIPXW010000392.1:0-2850 GCA_036783075.1 Candidatus Dormiibacterota bacterium
CGGCGCGCCTGACACGCGCGAGTACGCTCGACACGCTCCGCCAGGACTTCATCCCCACGGCCTGGGCCAAGGGTTTGTCGGAGCGGTTGGTGGTCACCAAGCACGTGCTTAAGAACTCGCTGATCCCGGTCGTTACCACGCTCGGGCCGACGTTCGCCTTCCTGGTCACGGGCTCGCTGATCGTGGAGACGATATTCAACATCCCTGGGATCGGACGGGCGTTCGTGACGGCGGTCAACTCTCGCGACTACCCGATGATCCTCGGAACGACGATTCTGTTCTCGATCGTGATCGCCATCGCGAACCTGATCGTCGACGTCCTTTACGTCTTCATCGACCCGCGGGTGAGGCTCACCTAGACGTGAGGATGGCGCCTGCGTCGCGATCTGCGCGCGAAATCCGCACCGAACCACCGCGATTTCAGACCGGAAAGGAAGGGGGCCTGTAAGTAATGGCGCTGCCGGCAGCCGCGGTAGAGCAGGCGGTCGACTGGGAGGTTCCCGAGGAGCAGATCGGCCTATGGCAGGACGCGTGGCATCGTTTCCGGCGCAACAGGCTGGCAGTGCTTGGTGCCGCGGTGGTCATCTTCCTGGTCCTCGTCGCGTTCCTGTCACCGCTGCTGGTTCACTTCGGGCTGATCATCGACCCGCTCAAGCAAGAGGTCGAGCACATCGAGGCGGGGCCAGGCCAGTTCGGACACCCGCTCGGCACCGACGAGCTCGGCCGCGACACGCTCAGCCGGCTGATGTACGGATCGCGGATCTCGCTTTCGGTCGGGATCCTGGTCCAGGGCATCATCTTGCCGATCGGGCTCGCCGTCGGCTTGGCCGCGGGCTATTTCGGAGGCCGGATCGACAACTGGCTGATGCGGTTCACGGACATCTGGTATGCCTTCCCCGACCTGATCTTCGTGCTGGTCCTCGTGTCGGTTTTCGGGCCCAGCCTGCTGTCGATCTTCGGCGCGATCGCCCTGGTCAACTGGGTCGGCCTCGCCCGGCTGGTCAGAGGCCAGGTCCTGTCGATCAAGGAGAAGGAGTACGTCGAAGCTGCCCGCTCGTCCGGGTCGCCGCCACTCAAGCTCATCCTCAAGCACCTGCTGCCCAACGCGCTTGGCCCGATCATCGTCACAGTGGTGTTCGGCATCCCGTCCGCCATCTTCCTCGAGGCCGCGCTGAGCTTTCTGGGGGTCGGCATCCAGCCGCCCACCCCGACGTGGGGGCAGATGGTGTTCGACGGTTACGAGGCGATCTACGCCAACCCTTCGTCGGTCGTGTTTCCTGGGCTTGCCATCGGTTTCACGCTGCTCGCCTTCTCCTTCATCGGTGACGGCCTGCGTGATGCCCTCGATCCCCGTATGCGCCGCTAAGTGACTTAAAGTTCTATGTAGGTGGCACAAACCCTCCTGCAGGTCGAAGATCTGCACACGCAGTTCTTCACGTCGCGGGGTGTGGTGCACGCCGTCGACGGGGTCAACCTTCACATCGACGCGGGGGAGACGCTTGGCATCGTAGGGGAGTCCGGCTGCGGCAAGACGATCACGGCGCTCTCCATCCTCAGGCTGGTTCCTGACCCAGGGAAGATCGTCTCGGGCAGGATCCTGTTCCGCGGGAAGGACGTCGTCAAGATGGACGACGAGGAGATCCGCGACTTCCGCGGTAACGACGTCTCGATGATCTTCCAGGATCCCATGACGTCCCTTAACCCGGTGACGAAGATCGGGCTGCAGATCGAAGAAGCCATGACCGCGCACAAGCGGTTCACCCCGGAACTGGCCAGGGCCCGGGTGATCGAGCTTTTGACCCGGGTTCGTGTCCCCGCTGCCGCAAGCCGTGTCAAGGACTACCCGCACCAGTTCTCGGGTGGCATGCGCCAGCGGGCGATGATCGCGATGGGACTGGCGAACGAGCCCTCCCTGTTGATCGCGGACGAGCCGACCACCGCACTCGACGTGACCGTGCAGGCCCAGATCATCCAGCTGATGAAGCAACTCAACCGCGAGCTGGGCACCGCCATGATGCTCATCACCCACAACATGGCCCTGGTCGCGAGCCTCTGCCAGCGCGTGGTCGTGATGTATGCGGGACGCATCGTCGAGGAGGGGCCGGTCGAGCAGATCTTCCGGAGCCCGCAGCATCCGTATACCTGGTCGCTTCTCCGCTCCGTGCCGCGGGTCGACGAGGCCCGCAAGGACAGGTTGGTCAGCATCAAAGGGCTGCCGCCCGACCTCGTGAACCCACCACCCGGATGCAAATTCCATCCGCGCTGCCCGTTCGTGGTGGAGCGCTGCAAGGTCGAAGAGCCGCCTCTTGGAGAGGTGGATGTCGACCAGGTCGCGCGCTGCTGGGTGCTGATGCGCAACGTGAGCGAACAGGATGTGGCCGCGGCCAAGACGAGCTCGCTGTCGGCCGAGGCCGTCAAGCAGCTCAAGGTGCCGGCGCCTCAAGCCGGCGGCAGCTCAACCGGCAGCGTCGGAATCTGATCGCGTTTCGGGGAATTTGATGCAGGCAGCCCAGAAAGCGCCCCTAACCACCGTCAAGGCCGACCCGATCCTGTTACGGGTTGAAGACGTCTACAAGCACTTCCCGATCACCGGTTTTGGAGGCCTCTCCGTCAAAGCGGTGGACGGCGTCACACTGGAGATCCGGCGGGGCGAGGCGCTCGGGCTGGTCGGTGAGTCAGGGTGCGGAAAATCGACCCTGGCGCGACTGGTCACGGCCCTGCTGCCCGTGACGGCCGGCAAGATCGTTTTCGACGGCCAGGAGATCACCTCTATGCGCGGGGCCAAGCTGAGGCGGATCCGGCGGAAGATGCAGATGATCTTCCAGGACCCTTTCGCCTCGCTCGACCCGC
>DAIPXW010000393.1:0-2848 GCA_036783075.1 Candidatus Dormiibacterota bacterium
GCCTGGCCGCTCAGTCCGGCGAACGTCACGACACCGTGGTCGTGGAGTTGTAGCCGACGTCCGGCTGCACCTGCGCCGAGCAGGTGCCGAGCACCTGGCCCGAAGCTGCGCCGGTGAACGTGAAAGTGACGCTCGACGGCCCCAGCGCGCCCGTCGTGCCTCCGAGGTTCTTGAGGGTGGCCGAGACGACGCACACCGACCCGCACCGCGTGCTGTCGACGGAGACCACCGTGTACACCGGCGGAAGGGTGGAGAGGTTGGAAAAATCGATGACCTGGGTCGGCGCCGTGATCCGGAAGTCCGTCCCGAAGTTGCCAAACCTGAGGTCGCCTTCGCCGATGCCGTCGACGACGACGCCCTTCCTCATGCGCACGCGGAGCAGCCTGTAAGGCGGTGCGGACGCGATAAACACCTCGGCTCGCGGACCGGCCAGATCGACGGCGTCTACGCCACCGACCGTGGCGTGGTCGGACCGCTGCGTCACCGCGGACCCGAGGAACGCCGTCCTCATGCTGCCCCCGTCGGTGAACTCCGGCAGCGCCGGGATCGAGGCGGCCAGTCCCTTCCACCATGCGTTGCCGGCCGCCTTGACGATGCTCTGCGAGGCCGGGTCGCTTCCCAGGTGTTGGGCGAGGAATTCCTGCCCGCGGAAGAAGGCCAGCCCGCCGACGCTGATCGCTTCCAGCTTATCGGTGGTCGTGCTCACCATCACGTGCTCGGTGGCAGGCCGCGTCAGCTGAAGATCGATCGACCACCCGGTCCCGGCTTCGCGATACGAGCCGCTGATCTCGAGGCTCGGCGCGGCCGACAGGGTGTCAGCGGCGCCGTTCTCGAGTGCGCGCGTCGTTGGAAGACCAAGCCCGAACGGAGCATCACAGGCCGCCGCCGCAAGCAGGATCGCGGCCCCGGCCAAAAGGGCCGGCGTGAGCCGCGCCGCGCGGATGGGACGAGCCGAAGCTGGCATGGCGATCGGTCCTGTAACGAGCCGCATACTAAGACCGTTACCGAACCGTGGCGAGCATCGACGAGCCGCCCTCGCGGGCAATGAGTCTCCCGGGCGATTCCAGGCGCCGGCCACCCGCACGCGGGCCGAGGACGATCCGGCTCCGCGGTCGTGAATACCGGGTCCTGCTGCCCAGCCTTCGTGATCCTCGCCTGCACGTCGCGGCGGTGCTGCTCACGCTCCAGGCTCTCGGCCAGACCGTCCTGGGTTTCCGGCTCTCGGTGGCCCAGATCCTCATCTGCCTGGCCACCGGCGCGCTGATCGAGTTCGGTGTCGGATTCTTCAAGGACAAGGTCATCATGTGGCCGGCGAGCGGCCTGCTCACCGGCAACAGCACGGCTTTCATCCTGCGGGTCCCGGGCACCCTGCACGGCCAGTGGTGGAGCCTCAACGGGATCTGGATCTTCATCGGCGTCGTGGCGCTCGGAATGGCGACGAAGTACCTGATCCGATGGCGTGGACGGCACATCTTCAACCCCTCCAACGTCGCCCTGGTGATCGCTTTCGTCGCCCTCGGCCCGCAGCGCACAGAGCCGCTCGACCTCTGGTGGATCCCGATGGGACCGTGGATGATCGTGACGTACGCGATCCTGATCGGCGGCGGCGTGCTGATCGCTTGGGAGCTCAAGCTGCTCGGTCTCGAGCTCGGCTTTCTGATCGCTTTTGCCGCATTCGTCGCCCTTGCGCTGGCTCCCGTTCCGGACCACTGCATGGTCGCCAGCTGGCACGTGACACCCATGTGCGGGCGGGACCTCTGGCAGGTGCTCGTCACGTCACCTGAGGTTTTGATCTTCGCGCTCTTCATGCTGCCGGACCCCAGGACAGTGCCCGACGGTCCGGTGGCCAGGGTCGTCTTCGGAGTGTTCGTCGCGCTCCTGGCGGTGTTGCTCCTCGGAGCGACGAGCCTCGAGTTCTGGACGAAGACGGCGATCCTCGGCAGCCTTGTGATCGCGTGCGCCCTGCGGTTTGCGCTGTCCCGCTTCCTTGCCCCGTTCGACGAACCGGGTGGCGGCTTCGCCTACGGGTTCCACCGCGTCGGCCGCCGGCTGCCGGCGGCCCTTGCGGTCGCGGTCATCCTGGTCGGAGTGCTGCCTGAGGCGGCAGACCTCTCGACCCACGGCCCGCAGCCCGCGGCCGCGCTTGCGGACGGCCTGACGCCGACGATCGGGCTCACGGTCGGTTCGGGGCCCGACCTCGCGAGCTGGGTCTCAGGCGCCGCGGCGTCCGCCCTGCCGTCCTCGGCGAACGGGGGACCGGTGTCTGCTTCGTCTCGGGTCTGGACGCTGCCGCCCATTCCCAACGTGGTCATCGCCCCGAACGTCATCGGCTTCGATCCGTCGATCAACCCCCAGGTCGCGGCGGCGATGGCCCATGACACCGTCCTGGACCTCATCATCGAGTCCGAGGCGCGCCGCTCCCACGACCTGAAGCTGGCTCAGAGCGGGGCCGCCGGCGACGGGCTGCAGGAGTTCGTGGACGTGATCAACCAGGACGTGGCCGGCGGGAAGACCGTCGCGAAGTCCTACTCCTTTTCGCAGATCTCTCTGAACCTGTTCCTGCCCAAGTTCTCCACCCAGGCGTCTCGGCTGGTAGGGATTGACGTGCGCGGCACGGCCACGCTGACCACCAGGGACGCGACCGGCAAGGTGGTGTCCACGGTCAGCACGAGCTACGCCAAGGTCTGGGGGCTGGCCGGCGACAAGGGCGGCGGCGGCTACCAGCTGATCGTGGTCGACTACACGGGGCTCAACCCGGCCCCCTGACGGACGCCGTCCGTCGGCTTCACCTTGCCGCCAAGCGGGGAGGTCGGCGCGAAGCGCCGGGTCGGGCCAGCTTCACCTCCCC
>DAIPXW010000394.1:0-2847 GCA_036783075.1 Candidatus Dormiibacterota bacterium
CTCGGACCTGGCCGGGGTCGACCAGGCTCTCGTCAAAGCGCTGGCCGAAGGCCGAGCGATGAGCCTTGACCAGGCGGTCGCGTACGCGCTGGAACAGCCGCCAGCTCGAATTGAAAAGTTTCCGTGAGGAACAATATAGTCGCTAAATATCTTTAGCCACTAAAGCGACTGTGTTATGCTCCGGTTGTGGTTGCGATCGAGCCAGGACTACGTGAGCGCAAGAAGCGGCAGACTCGGCACCTGATCCTCGAGACGGCGGCGCGCCTCTTCGTGAAGCGCGGCTTCGAGTCGGTCACGGTCGCCGAGATAGCCCGCTCGGCCGATGTCTCCGAAGTCACCGTCTTCAACTACTTCCCGAGCAAGGAAGACCTCGTCTTCGGCGGAATGGAGTTCTTCGAGGAAAGGCTCATCGCCGCCGTGCGTGGGCGCGAGGCGGGCGAGTCGGCGCTCGCGGCGTTCCAGCGTCCGGTGCTGGACGGCTGCAAGAACATCTCCGTCGACGAAAATGCGGAGCGCATCGCGCGGGCTGGAGCTCTCATCAATTCCAGCCCGGCGCTCCAGGTGCGCGAGCGCGAGGTGGTGGCGCGCTACACCCAATTGCTCGCTGAGGCGCTTGTCGAGGGCACAAGGATGACCCCCGACGACGTCGAGGTGCAGGGTGCTGCGGGCGCCCTGATGAGCGTGCATCGAGCCCTGGTGATCTATGTCCGAACCAAAGCTTTGGCCGGACGGCGTGGATCCAAGCTGGCTGCGGAGGCACGGGCGCAGGCAACGCGCGCGTTCGCACGCATCGAGGGCGGCCTGGCGAGCTACGCGATCGGGAGGGCTCGAGCCATCGCGCTGTCGGTGGCCAAGCCGTGAAGATCGGCCTGCACATTCCGTCGACCACCTGGGAAGGAGGGGCGGCGAGATTGGGCGCAAATTTGGCCGAGATCGTTGTGGCTGCCGAGGAGGCCGGCTTCGACACGATCGACGTGGCCGATCACGTCTGGCAGCATCCGATGATGGGGGGACCGACCGCCAGCCAAATTGAGGCTTACACGACGCTGGGATTCATCGCGGCCCTGACGCACCGCGTACGCATCCTCGCGCTCGCCACCGCCGTCTCCTATCGCCATCCCGGCCTGCTCGCAAAGATGGTGACGACGCTGGATGTGCTTTCGGGCGGTCGCGCGATGCTGGGCATAGGAGCCGGCGACTATCCCGAGGAGGCGCAAGGCCTGGGACTGCCGTTTCCGCCGCTCGGCGAGCGCTTCGACCTGGTCGAGGAGACCTTGCAAGTGTGTTTGCGAATGTGGGAGGGCGATCATGGCGATGAGCAGCCGTTCGTCGGTCAGCACGTCCGAGTCGATCGGGCATTGAACGTGCCCCAAAACCTGACCCGGCCGCATCCGCCAATCCTGATCGCCGGCAGCGGTGAGCGGCGAACCCTTCCGCTCGTCGCGCGGTACGCCGATGCGTGCAACCTGCGCCCCTCACCCGAAATTCCGCGCCAGCTCGAGCTCCTGCGCCGGCTGTGCGAACAGGAGGGCCGTGACTACGACGCGATCGAAAAGACGGTCCCCTTCGGCTTCGATGTCGGGGTAGGTGGGTCAGGGGTCGGTGGTCTGATGGACAAGCTTCGCTGGCTGGCAAGCTTGGGCATCCAATCGGTCTTCGGGTGGGTGGTAGGGGTGGATCAGATCAAGCCGCTCGAGATAATGGGACGTGAAGTCATCCCGGCAGCGGCGGAGCTTCGCGCCTAGCCGACCTTGCGCTTGAGGAGGACCACCGGCCACGCGACCAGATCGCCGTACTTGAGCGAAAGACCGACCGCCTCCCAACCCTGCGAGCCGAGATCATTGAGGTGGTCATCTCTCAACTCGGCGTCCCTCTTGACCCCTTTCGCCTCTTCCAGGGGAACAACCACGTACTCCCACTTTTGCATCTTCACGCACCTCCAACGGCAGTCTTTCGGACGCACTCCCGATCCCGTCGGATGTCAAATCCCATCGCGCTGTCAGGCCTCCCTGCGGGACAGGGTCCGAAGCAGGACGGCATAGACGGCCACGCCCCATGCGGCGATCACGCCGAACGCCAGCATCCAGCCGCCGTACAGGGCCTGTCCCGAAAGTCCGTCCACCAGAAGCTTCATGGCCTGGCTCCCGGGTGTGGCGCCGATCGCCGTCTGGACCCAGGAGGGTAGGTCGAGCGCCACAAAGAAGACGGGCATGATGATCAGGAGCAGCGGAATGCTGGACCATGTATTCAGCTGGCTGACGCTGCGCACCAGCGCAGCGAGCAGGAGCCCGAACCCCAGCAGGGTCACGCTCAAAATCACCAGCGCGCCCGTAAACAGAGGCACGTTCGCGGGCACCATCCTGGTCACCAGCAGGAGGAGCGGAACCGAGACGGCGATGTAGATCAGACCGACCAGGACCTTGGCCGCCACCACGTCTGATTGCGTCCCGACCATCAACAGGGCGTCCGCAGTCTTCTTCTCGAACTCCTCCGTGAGGATGATCGGCAGAACGTAGATGGCGATCATGGCGATAAGCAGGATGAGAGTCCCGAGGACCATGTAGTTCCTGGTTCCGAGGGCGATCATGATCGAAGCCGCGTCATGCGCAAGCTGCGCGTCCTCCGTCGCGACTACCGCGGGTGCGTGTTGACCGGCCATGCTCCTGAGAGCCCCGTCGAGGGCGGATCCGATGTAGATGGATCCAGTAGTCGGGGCTCCGCTGGGCCGTACCACCACCAACGTGGGCGCCGAGCCGGCCTTGACGGCCAGGTCAAATCCCGCGGGAACCACAAGGCCGACGTCGGCCTTCTTGGCCTCGACCTGGGACCTGACTCCGGCTGCGGACT
>DAIPXW010000395.1:0-2839 GCA_036783075.1 Candidatus Dormiibacterota bacterium
ATTATGTCGTCGACGAGCTCGGGCGGCGTGGCGTCGAGAGTCGCGCGGACGGCGCGCACGATGTCGATGAGGACTCCGGCTATCGCCTCGCGCACGTGGGCTGTCGTCATCTCCACAGTCTTGGGCAGGCCTGTCACGAGGTCTCGACCGCGAACCAGGAAGGAGCGCTCCTCGGGGATCGGAAAGGCGGACCCCATCGCGATCTTGATGTCTTCGGCGGTCCGCTCGCCGATGAGCAATCCCATGGTGCGCCGCACGTACTGGACGATGGCGTCGTCCATCTCGTCGCCACCGACGCGGGCCGACGTCGCCGCGACAACCCCGCCGAGCGAGATGACCGCGACCTCCGTGGTTCCACCGCCGATGTCGACGATCATCGATCCGCCTGCCGCCTGGATCGGAAGGCCGGCGCCGATGGCCGCGGCCATCGGCTCCTCGATGAGGTGCGCCTCGCGCGCGCCCGCCATTGTCGCGGCATCGGTCACAGCACGCTTCTCGACCTCGGTGACGCCGGAAGGGATGCCGATCACAACTCGCGGGTGACTGACGTGCCAGGCCCGGTTGTGGGCGCGGGCGATGAAGTGCCGGATCATCTGCTCGGTGTGCTCGAAGTCGGCGATCACACCGTTACGGAGCGGGCGCATCGCGACTATGTCTGCGGGGGTACGACCAAGCATGCGACGGGCCTCGGTACCGACGGCGAGCACCTGGCCGGTTCGCTTGCTCACCGCGACGACCGAGGGCTCATCGAGGACGATGCCTCGGCCGCGGACGTGGACGAGCGTGTTGGCGGTCCCGAGGTCGATGCCGACGTCGGCCGACCAGATCCCCAACACGGAGGTCAAAAGGTTCAAGACGCGTGGAAGTCGATGGTCAATGGTGTGGTGGGTCGGCGCGGATCATACACCTGGTGGTGGTCTTTTCCACAGGTTTACCCCAGATGCGGGGCCTGTCGGGTCTCAGCGCGTGACGATCGAGGTGACCACGACAAGCGCAAGGACGAAGACCGCGTACGGCGTGATGGCGCGGGTGTAGAACCCTCGCGCGAGCGCCGTGCCGCGCCGCTGCATCACCACGCCCGCGCCCACGACCAGGGCCGCGACGGCGATCGTGATGCCGAAGAACCGCACGAGACCGACCGCGTCGCCGGCCGACGGCGGAAAGAAGAGGGTCGTGAAAAGGCCGCAGTAAGGAAACCAGCAGAGGGCTCGCGCCGCGTCGACTCGGCGCCGCGCCCTGCGGTCGCCGGGCGTGACCAACGGCCAGAGCCTGAGCAGCGCAGGGAGGCAGAGCACGTACAGGATGCCGCTCGCGACCTTCAGCGGCAGCAGGGCCGGGACCAGCACGTTGCCCAGGACCTGGGGCCGCAGGCTCTCGGGCTGCACGGCGGGACCGAACACCGCCAGCAGCCAGCAGAACTGGACGATCAGGAGCAGTCCGGGCTCCGGGACCAGCTCGACGGTCAGGGCAAGCTCCGCCCACGTAGTGAACGCAAGCGCGATGGCGGCCACGACGACGCTGCGCTCGTCCGACGGCACCGGGTTGAAGGGTGCCGCCACCTGCACCGCAGCCAGGGTGGAGCAGACGATCACCGCCGCGAGCACGGGAGTCGGGCGCCGGCGAGGCAGGTCGGGTGACGAGGAGCCACCTCCCGTGATCCGAGTCCACGCGAGCTCGGTGACCGCGCCGAAGACGGCTGCGGTGAGAAGCCCTGGGTAGGCCACCAGCGCGAGCGTGTGGGTGGCGATGGACGAGAGGATCTGGGTCACAACCCGGCCAGGGCGAGCAGTGGCTGAGGGTAGAGCCCGATGAACGCATTGATCGCGAGCACGATCGCGACACCGATCGCCTGCCGCCCTCGCGGCAGTCCCACGCTGCGTCCGAGGCGCAGCGAAGACGGCAGCCAGAGCAGCATCGCCACCGCGAGGATGAGCGCAAGCGGCCAGTAGACCTGCGTCGCGCCGCGAAGAAGCATCACGCGCGCCGGGAACCCCGCGAACGGCGCAGATCCGGCGAGCGCGGCCGCGACGAGGAGGTTGATCGGACGGTCGTTCGGCTTCTTCTCACGTATGGCCTGCCGCGACCACAGGTAGAGCGGGAAGCGCCCGAGGACGATGCTGAACAGGACGACGAGAGCTGCCCCCTGCCCGTCCGCCAGCGACAGGCCGAATCCGCACAGCGCAAGTCCCCAGTCGGCCATGAACGAGTAGCGCCACGCCGCGGCGTCGTTCTCCGTGCGCCATGCCCCGACGCTTCCCCACAGCACGTTGACGAACCCGAGGCCGATGAGCATCGCGTTGAACGCGCCGCCCGCGTCGACCGGAACGACCTCACGCGCACGCGCAAGCACGACCACGGCGAGCAGTGGGCCCACGAACGCGATCCAGGGCACGGGAGACGCGGCGACCGGCTCGTCCGGGTCGAACTCGTGCATGTACGGCAGAAGGCCGATCGCCGCGGCAAGGCCCGCCACGAGACCGACCGCGCCGAAACGCTGAAGGACGGCCGGCCCCTCGATACGCTCGAACGCAAGCCCGAGGGCGAGGAGGCCCGCGGCCAGCACCGGCGCCCTCAATCGGATCGCGAGGCTCCGGCGCGCCGCGAGCCCGGACTGGAGGATGGCGAGGCCCATGAAGACCAGAACGACCAGGTCGAGGTTTGGCGCCACAGCGATTGCCGCCATGCCGGCCAGTCCGACGAGGCCCCAGATGAGCAGCGCGCGCCGGGCGACGCGCGGCGGCGCGAGGCCGACCACGAGGCTCAGCGTGGCGGCCGCCGCCAGCAGCAGCTCAGGCCCCATGCGGCTCGGGCTGAGGCATGAAGGCGGACCCGGCTGCCA
>DAIPXW010000396.1:0-2828 GCA_036783075.1 Candidatus Dormiibacterota bacterium
AGGTGGGCGAGCTTGAGCATGTAGATCATGCCCACGGTCACCGGCTCGTCGAACTCCTCTCCGGTGCGGCCGTCACGCAGCCGGACCTTGCCATCCTCCGGCAGCCCGGCCCGCTTCAGCTCGGCCACGATGGTCTCCATGGGAGCGCCGTCGAAGACCGGCGTGGCGATCTTGATCCCGAGCGTGTGGGCGACCCAACCGAGGTGGGTCTCCAGGACCTGGCCGAGGTTCATTCGGCTCGGCACGCCGAGCGGGTTGAGCACGATGTCGACCGGGGTGCCGTCCGGCAGGTACGGCATGTCTTCCGAGGGCATGATCCGGGAGACCACGCCTTTGTTGCCGTGGCGGCCGGCCATCTTGTCGCCGGCCGATATCTTCCGCTTCTGCGCGATGTAGACCCGAACCATCTCGTTGATGCCGGGGCCGAGCTCGTCCTTGTTGTCGCGGGAGAAGACCTTGACGTCGACCACGATCCCGCGCTCGCCGTGCGGAACGCGGAGGCTCGAGTCGCGCACCTCGCGCGCCTTCTCGCCGAAGATCGCGCGGAGGAGCCGCTCTTCGGCGGAGAGCTCGGTCTCGCCCTTGGGCGTGATCTTGCCCACCAGGATGTCTCCCTGCTGGACCTCGGCGCCGACGTAGACGATGCCGCGCTCGTCGAGGTTGCGCAGCGCGTCGTCCGCGACGTTGGGGATGTCACGGGTTATCTCCTCGGGGCCCAGCTTCGTCTCGCGGGCCTCCGACTCGTATTCCTCGATGTGGATCGAGGTGTACATGTCCTCTTTGACGACGCGCTCCGAGAGCAGGATCGCGTCCTCGAAGTTGTAGCCCTCCCAGGGCATGAAGGCGACCAGCACGTTGCGGCCGAGCGCCATCTCGCCATCGTCGATCGCGGGCCCGTCGGCGAGGACGTCGCCCCGTTCGACGTGCTGCCCGGCCTTGACCTTCACCTTGTGGTTCAGGCACGTGCCCTGGTTGGAGCGCGCGAACTTCTGCAGCGGGTAGTGCCGGTCGGCGCCGCCGCCATCCGGCTTGACCACGATCTCGAACACCGGCGTGGCGTGGACCTGCTTCAGGTCCTTCGGGTGCGCCACGTCGACCACCGTCCCATCGACGTCGGCGACGATCATCTCGCCCGAGTCCTTGGCCGCGTAGTACTCGACCCCAGTGCCGACCAGCGGCGCGTCCGTGACGAGCAGGGGCACGGCCTGCCGCTGCATGTTGGCGCCCATCAGGGCGCGGCCGGCGTCGTCGTGCTCGAGGAACGGGATCATGGCCGTCGCCACCGAGACGATCTGCTTCGGCGAAACGTCCATGTACTGGATGTTGCCGACGTCTTCGATCTTGAAGTCTCCACGTGCCCGCGCGGGCACTCGCGCCTCCACGAACTGGCCGTCGGGCGTAAGCGCTGCGTTGGCCTGTGCGATGCCGAACATGTCCTCCTCGTCGGCGGACAGGTACTCGACCTCGGTTGACACCCAAGGGACTATGTCGACCCCCGGCACGTGGGCTTTCAGCAGCGCCTGGATCGATTTCGCGTCGAGCACCTCCTGGGCCGGGAGGATCTCCTTGCCCTTCGGGTCCAGCGCGGGCCGGCGCAGGATTCGGCCGACGAGCTTGGCCGCAACGTCCTCGTTGAGCGACACGCGGTTGTAGACGCGTCGGAACGGGGTCTCGACGAACCCGAACTCGTTGACCTTCGCGTAGGTCGCGAGGTTGCCGATCAGGCCGATGTTCGGGCCTTCCGGGGTCTCGATCGGGCAGATGCGTCCGTAGTGGCTGTGGTGCACGTCCCGCACGTCGAAGCCGGCGCGCTCACGCGAGAGGCCGCCTGGCCCAAGCGCCGAGAGGCGCCGCTTGTGCGTCAGCTCGGACAGCGGGTTGTGCTGGTCCATGAACTGCGACAGCTGGCTGGAGCCGAAGAATTCTTTGATCGCGGCCACCACCGGCCGGGCGTTGATGAGCGATGCCGAGGTGACCGTGTGCGGGTCACTGATCGTCATGCGCTCCTTGATGATCCGCTCCATGCGGATCAGGCCCATCCGGAACTGGTTCTGCAGCAGCTCGCCGACTGCGCGCACCCGGCGGTTGCCCAGGTGGTCGATGTCGTCCGGGATCTGCTTCTCACGCGGCGCGTTGTTGAGCTCGATCAGCTTGCGCAGGAAGGCGATGAAGTCGCCCTTCTCGAGGATGCGCAGCTCGCGGCGGCGCACGCGGTCGAGGATGTCCTGCTCATCGCGGCCGAGCCGCTTGTCGACCTTGTAGCGGCCGACGCGGCCGAGGTCGAACCGGCGCGGGTTGAAGAAGAGGCTCTGCAGCAGGTTGCGCGCGTTGTCCACGGACGGGGGATCTCCGGGCCGGACGCGGCGGTACAGCTCGAGCAGGGCGTCCTCCGTTTTGGTGGTCGTGTCCTTGTCGAGCGTGGCTTCCATGTAGTGGTGCTCGGGGTTGTTGTCCACGTCCCCGAACATCTCCAGCAGCGCGCGCTTCTGCGCTTCGCGGTCGTTCTCGGTGCCTTTCAGCTGCGGAAGCTCGAGTGCCTTCAGCAGCACGGTCACGGGGACCTTGCGCTTGCGGTCGATCTTCACGGTCAGCAGGTCCTTGGCCGAGGTCTCTATCTCCAGCCACGCGCCGCGGTTGGGGATGAGCTTCGCACCGAACAGCTTGCGCCCTGTGTTCGGGTCCTCGGCGGCGGTGAAGTAGACGCCGGGCGAGCGCACGAGCTGGGACACGACGACGCGCTCGGTGCCGTTGACGATGAAGGTGCCCTCGTCGGTCATCATGGCGAAGTCGCCCATGTAGACCTCGGACTCCTTGATCTCACCCGTCTC
>DAIPXW010000397.1:0-2818 GCA_036783075.1 Candidatus Dormiibacterota bacterium
CCAGGACTACCGCGCGCTGACCGGTGGTGGCTCCGCGTTTTCCGTCCGCGGCGTGGAGGTCAAGCTGCCGCTGGAGGGGCGGCACCAGGCGCTCAACGCGCTGGCGGCGCTGGCGGCCGGCGAAGCGGCCGGCGTTCGCCTGTCCGACGGAGCGGAGGCCTTGAAGGAGATCGTGGTCGAGCATCGCCTTCAAGAGATCGCCACCGCGGGCGGCTACTCGATCGTCGACGATGCGTACAACGCCAGCCCGGAGTCGATGCTCGCCGCGTTCGAGGCGCTCGCCGAAAGCCCGCGCCGAGGCCGCTTGCTCGCGGTGCTCGGCCAGATGGCAGAGCTGGGCGCGACGTCTGAGGAAGGCCACCGCCGCGTGGGGCGCCGCGCCGCGGAGGTCTTTGACGCGGTCTGTGTCGTCGACGGCGAGCGCGCACGGGTGCTCGCCGAATCCGCGGGCGCGGAGCTGGTGCCCGACCGGGCCGCCGCCGTGGAGTGGGTGAGGCGCAACGCGCGAGACGGCGACCGCGTGCTGGTCAAAGGGTCTCACGGCCTGGCGCTCGACCAGGTCGTGAAGGAGCTGACCTCGAGTTGACGGGGCCATGCTTCTAGACGCGATCACCTTCGTAGTCACATTGGTGATCGCTCTCGTCCTGTACCCGCCGACCATCAAGGGCTTGCGCAGGATGAAGGCCGGGCAGGTGATCCAGGCCGAGCTCCCGGACACGCACCAGAAAAAGGCCGGCACTCCGACGGGCGGGGGCATCGTCTTCGCGGCGATCGCGATCGTCGGAGGTCTCTTGGCCGCGGCGGCCGGTCACGCCGGCGCCATTGCTGGAGTCGCGGGCCTCGCCGCGGGAGGGCTGATCGGTCTCGTCGACGACCGCAGCAAGCTGCAGGTCGGCGCGCGTGGAGTTCCGGCGCGGCTCAAATTCCCGATCCAGTTCGTGCTCGCGATCCCCGTCGCGTTCATCGCTCTGTCGCAGGGCGGCGCGCATCAGCTGTGGCTCCCGTCTACGTGGTGGATCCTCCTCCCGCTCGCCGTCGTGGCGCTCGTCGGAACAGCCAACGCCGTCAACCTCACGGATGGGATGGACGGCCTGGCCGGCGGGTTGTCTGTGATCGCCGTCGCTTCGCTCGTGCTCCTCCTTCCACGCGCGCAGGCGGGCGAGAAGGCTGTTGCGATGAGCCTCTGCGGCGCGATCGTCGCGTTTCTCGCCTTCAACCGCTATCCCGCGCGAGTGTTCATGGGCGACACCGGGGCGCTCGCGATCGGTTACGCGCTGGCCGCCTGGGCGATCCAGCAGGGATTCATGCTCCTGCTGCCGTTGATCGGGCTCGTGTTCGTACTGGAGACACTGTCTGTCATCATTCAAGTGGCCTATTTCAAGGCCAGCGGCGGACGCCGCGTTTTCACGATGACCCCGATTCACTACACGTTCCACCACCAGGGTTGGTCTGAGAACCGCATCGCGCTCTCTTTCTGGGGCGCGGGGCTCGTCTCGGCGCTGGCCGCGGCCGGGGTGGCTCGGCTGGTCACGTGACCGCCCTCGTGGTGGGCGCCGCGCGCAGCGGCATCGCGCTGGCCAATCACCTGATGCGCGCTGGTGAGAAGGTGCGCGTCACGGATCGCAAGCCGGCCTCCGAGCTTGGCGAAGAGCTCGCGCGGATGCCGCCCGGGGTCGAGCTGCGTCTCGGCGACGAGCGGGGCGTCCTCGACGGGGTGGACGTCGTCTACGCGAGCCCCGGGGTGCCGTGGGACTCCGATCTCATGCAGCAGGCGCGCGCCCGCGGCATACCGACCTCCAGCGAGATCGACCTCTTCCTCAAGCTCTGTCCCGGCACCGTCGTCGGGATCACGGGCACGAACGGCAAGACGACGACGACCGCGCTGACCGGCGAGGTGCTGTCCGCGGGCGATCGACCCGTGGTCGTCGGCGGCAACATCGGCGACACGATCCTCGACCGGATCGACGAGATCACGCCCCAGCACTGGGTCGTGCTCGAGCTCTCCAGCTTCCAGCTCGAATCGGTCGAGCGGCCGCGCCTGCACGTAGGGGTCATCCTGAACATCACCCCGGACCACCTCGATCGGCACGGCACTCTCGAGCGCTACGTAGATCTGAAAGGTCGCGCGATCCAATTCGCGGGCCCGGAGGACTTCGCCGTCCTTAACGGCCGCGACGAATTGTGTCGAGGCCTTGCCGCGCGGACCCGCGCCCAGATCGTGTGGTTCGACCAGCACAAACCACTGCCGCCGATGCCGTTGCCGGGGCAGCACAACATGGAGAATGCGCTCGCCGCGGCCGCAGTTGGCCGCATCGCGGGTCTGTCCGACGAGGCCGTCAACGGCGCCATCCGCTCGTTCAGGGGCGTCGAGCACCGGCTGGAGCTCGTGGGCGAGTGGGCCGGCGTGCGCTGGTACAACGACTCGAAGGCCACCAACCCCGACGCGGGCCGCGTGGCTCTGCGCGCTTTCCCGGGAGCGCCGGTCGTGCTGATCGCCGGCGGCTACGGCAGCGGCTTTGAGCTGGACGAGTGGGTGGCCGACGTGATGAAGCACACGGAGGCGGTCGTCCTGATCGGTGCATCGGCCGGCGTGCTCGAGGAGGCCCTGCGCGGCCATCCGAAGGTGGTGCGCGCCTCGAGCCTCGAGGACGCGGTCACCGCCGCGGCCGGCCTTACCCGCCCGGGCAGCGTCGTCCTGCTGAGCCCCGCGTACAAGAGCTTCGACATGTTCAAGGATTTCGAGGACCGGGGCAATCGGTTCAAGGACCTCGTGCGCAAGAGGTTCGCGGCTTGAGCTCTTCCTCGGCCGGCGCCGGGC
>DAIPXW010000398.1:0-2813 GCA_036783075.1 Candidatus Dormiibacterota bacterium
ATGCGCCGGACCGGTGGCGTCGCCGGCGGAGGCGCGGCGCGGCGGTGGTACAGCGAGGCCAGCCCGTAGAAGCCGACCAGGATCGCGACCATTCCGAACGCGATCGCGAACGCGATGCTGGTCGACTCGCCGTCCGTCAGTGGTAGCTCCGCTCCTGTGGTGCAGCTCGCCGGTTGGGGAGGACAGGTGCCGAGCACGGCCAGGCGAAGTGGAACCGCCACTAAAAACAGGATCCCGTACACGATCGCCAGCCCACCGATGAAATACAGAGCCGTCGCAGCGCCCCGCCCCAGCGGGTGCAGTCGCGCGCAGACTCCGTAAACGATCGCGGCCACCAAAAACGGGAACACGGCGCCGCTCACGCGGCTCCCGAGACCGCCGATGAGCAGGGGCCCGATCCCAGCGACAGCGGCCAGGGCGGCAGCGATCCAGAACATCAACATCGCTCGCGGTCGGCCGGCGGGTGTCTGGTCCATCTACTCCTCCGTGACCGCCCGGCGGGCCTCGCCGGAGCCGCCACCCAGCAACGCGGCATCAAGCGTGCTGAGCCGCTCGTCGTGGTACGGATCAGGGGCTCCGAACAGGCTTCGAGCCGTCGCCATCCGGATCCGCAACAGGACGAACAGCGCCTTGACGCCGTCGCGCCAGGTCAGTTTCTTGCCCTGCTGACGCGTGCGGGCCGAATAGTCGATGGGCACCTCGTAGATGCGATACCCGAGGCGAAGGATCCGGCCCGTGATCTGCGGCTCGACGTCGAAGCGGTCGCCCCGCAGTCCAAGCCGTCGCATCAGCGACGTCCGCATCACCTTGAAGCCCGTCTCCATGTCCTGGATGTAGCAGTTGAAAAGGACGTTGGTGAAGGTGGTGACCAGCCGGTTGCCGATCACGAACCAGTAGGAATAAGCGCTGTGCCCGGCGAAACCGCGCGTACCGAAAACGACGTCAGCCCGGCCGCGGAGGATGGGCGAGATGAGCTTCTCGTAGTCGCCGGGGTCGTACTCCAGGTCCGCGTCCTGGATGATGATCAGCGGCGCGGTGATCACCTCGAGGCCTGTCCTGATCGCGGCGCCCTTGCCGCGGTTGACCTCGTGGTTCTTCACGACGACGCGAGGATCCGAAGACATGCGGCGCGCGATCGCGAGCGTGGCATCCGTCGAACAGTCGTCGACCACGACCACCTGTTGCACGCACGGCTGCTCCAGCACCTTGCGAATGACCAGCTCGATCGTTCGCTCCTCGTTGTAGGCGGGCACGATCACGCCGAGGACACGCTCGTCGCGGTTCGTCGCGGCTGCCGAGGTCACCATGATCCGGCCTAGTTTAGGCCGGGGTGAATCGAATCAGTCCTCGCCTGCGACTGTGGCGGCCTGGCGCCCGGCGGCCACGTGGGCGGTCTGGCGCAAGGGCAGCTCCTTGATCAAAAGCGTCGCCACGAAGGCGATCGCGATGATCGGCAGGCCGGCGGTGAACACCGGGTGCAGCGCGTCGGCGAGCCCGTGCCGGATCCCCGCCGCGATCGCCGCCGGCAGGTGAGCCAGCTGCGCCGGGTCGAAAACGGCGCCGGCGGTCGAGCTGCCGGACGCCTGCAGCTTGGCGAGGGCGGAGGCCGGGACGTACTTCGCCATCGACGTCGTCATGCCTTGGGTCAGGATCGTGCCCAGGATCGCGAGCCCGACCGCCGCGCCGATCGAGCGGGAGAGCTGGGTCGCCGAGGTGGCCACCGCCATGTCCTCGCGGCTGACCGAGTTCTGCACGATGAGCGTGTAGGTCTGCATCGTGACGCCGAGACCCAGCCCGATCATGATCATGGCCTCGATCGCGGTCTGGTTCGACGTGTGGACGTTGAACATCGACAACATGTAGAAGCCGGCGCCCATGACGACGAGCCCGATCAAAAGCGGGACCTTGTAGCGGCCGGTGCGTGATATGTACTGGCCGCTTCCGATGCTCGTCACGATCATCGCCACCAGCATCGGGACCAGGATCGCGCCGGAGTTGGTGACGCTGTTGCCGATGACGCCCTGCACGAAGACGGGGAGGAAGAAGATGGCACCGAACATCGACATGGCGACCCCCATGCCCGCGATGTTGGAGAAAGTGAAGATGCTGCTCTTCCAGAGCCTGAGCGGCAGCACCGGCTCGGCGGCGCGGGTCTCGACCCAGACGAAGGCGGCGAGCAGCACGGCCGCGGCCGAGTAGAGGCCCGCGATCTGCCATGAGTTCCAGGGGTACTGGGCCCCACCCCAGACGGTCGCGAGCAGCGCGCAGCTGATGCCCAGGGACAGGGTGACGCTGCCCCAGACGTCGATCTTGTGCGCGCGCCGCTCGTTGGGCACGTGCATGTAGAAGGCAACGACGGCCAGGGTCAGGACCGCGAAGGGGATGTTGACGAAGAAGAGCCAGCGCCAGCTGAAGTTTTGGGTGATGAACCCGCCCGCCGCCGGCCCGATGATCGAAGCAACGCCGAACGAGGCACCCATCATGCCCTGGTATTTGCCGCGCTCTCGCGGCGAGATGATGTCGCCGATGATCGCCTGAGAGAGCGGCATGATGAAGCCCATCCCGGCGCCCTGCACGAAGCGGGCGAACACGAGGAACCAGAAGTTGGGTGCGATGCCAGACAGGGCCGAGCCGACCGCGAAGACCACGATGCCCGTCATGTAAAGAGGCTTGCGCCCGTAGATGTCGGAGAGCTTGCCCGCCACGGGCACCACGATGGTCGAGGCGAGCATCGCGGAGATCGGGATCCAGCTGTAGTCGGCGATCCCGCCCATCTCGGCCACGATCGTCGGCAGCGCCGGAGCGACCAGGGT